>JAICKD010000115.1 GCA_025928125.1 Ktedonobacterales bacterium | reverse complement strand
GCCGCTCACCATCGCCTGCCCTTTGTTGATCAGCAGCATGTCCTCGCACATCTCCTCGACCTGCTCCAGCTGGTGCGTGGAGAAGATAATCGTCTTGCCGCGCTGGCGCATCTCGAGAAACGCCTCTTTCAGCGCCGCCGCATTGACGGGATCCAGCCCGCTAAACGGCTCATCCATAATCAAGAGCGCCGGGTTGTGCAGGATGGCCGCGAGAAACTGCACCTTCTGCTGATTTCCCTTGGAAAGTTCCTCGACCTTTTTGTGGCGATAGGCGGTGATCTGGAAACGCTCCAGCCACTCATCCAGCGCGCTCCGCGCATTCTCTACGGACATCCCACTCAACCGCGCCAGGAAAAGCAGCTGCTCCTGCACCTCCATCCTGGGATAGAGTCCGCGCTCTTCCGGCAGATAGCCGAACTCGCGGCGAGGAACCGCGCTCGCGGGCGCGCCATCCCAGGTAATCTGGCCGGAGTCGGGGCGCAGCAGGTCGAGGATCATGCGCATGGTGGTGGTCTTGCCCGCGCCGTTGGGGCCGACGAAACCGAAGATGATGCCCTCTCGCACATCCATCGAGAGGTCTTTGATCGCCTGAAACGAACCAAACCATTTGTTGACATGTTCGACAGTAAGGCCCATGGCCGCCTCGCTTCTGTACTATGGCCTGGTCGAACAGCGCCACCCGCTGCCGCACATCATAGACGCTACAGCAAGGCTTGGATTAACGTCAACGTGAAGCACCGGTGATGCACGTGGCATCGATCAATCAGATGTGCATCGAAGCCCTCCCGTGCCAGGGCAAGACACAGGAGGGTTGCTCAGCTACGAGTAAAGCACAGCGGACGAGGTCGTCTTCCCGCATGCTCGTGGGTTACTCCGCCAGGGCGGCGCGCAGCCTGTCACACAGCGCTCCAATGGCATCGCCGTCGCCGTGTGGCGCGTCCGGCCAATCCTCGGCACGCCAGCGCAGGTATTCTGGCGGCGCCTCGCGATAGCGCGCCGTGAGGTGGACGTGCAGGTGCGGCGTCACCTCGCCATAGAAGACCGCGTAGACCTTCTCGGCGCCAGTGCAGACTTTGAGCGCGCTGCTGAGGCGGGCGATCAGCATCCCAACCGCCTGCGCCTCGGCGGGTGTGAGGTTGGCGAAATCGGGCGTGTGCCGCCGGGTAATCAGCACAAGATGGCCGAGATAGCCGCTCCCCTCCTCGTCCCAATGGTAGGCGTAGACGAGATCGTCTTCGTAGACGGGACCACCCACCGCTGGCGGATAGCCGTGCTGAATGTCACAAAATAGACAGCTGGGCATAGCCGTAATCCTCACTAATCGACGACGACCGCGCTCTCAGCCAGGTATTCGCGCAGCCGCTGGGCGAGCGCCGCGACATCTTCCGCGCCGCCCTTGGGGGACCGCGGCCACTCGTCCACGCGCTCGCGCCAGAATTCTTCGGGCGTGCCGGGGTAGCGCGCGAAGACGTGGACGTGCAGGTGGGGTACATGGTCGCCGTAGAAGAAGGCATAGACATGGTCGGCGCCGGTACACGCCTTGATCGCTTTGCTGAGGCGCGCGATGAGTAGCCCGACCGCCTGCGCCTCCTCGGGGGTCAGCTCGGCAAAGCTCGGCACATGCCGCCGGGTCTCGGCGCGCACATAGCCAAGGAAAGTCGGTCCCCCGTCGCGATTGTAGACGTGGTGCGCGTAGACCAGTTCATCCTGATAGATCGGCCCGCCGAGCACCTCACCCTGTTGTTTCGCGCAGATCGGGCATTCCGCCATCGTGTCTTGCATCGTTTCCCTCTTCCCTTCCTGTTCGCTTCCGCCGCGCATCGCATCTTTGGCACACAACTGGCCAGTGGCGCCGCGATGGTTGCCTATCGTTGGTTGCGCCAGCGCCTTGCGCCAAATTCGGCGCATGCGTATCCTTGCGGTAGGCAAAGAACCTCGCCGAAAAAACCCGCGCAAGGAAGACGGGCGTTCCTGTGATATGGAAAAGAATGGAGAACAGTGGGGATACAGAAGACGGTGATATCAAGTCTGGTGGTGACATGGTGATCGAGATCGAGACAAGCGTTGAACGCACTGTGCCGCTGGCGCTCGAGACGGTGATCGTGGCGGCGCGTCCGCGACTGCTGCGGCTGGCGCGCCTGCGCGGTGTGCTTCCCGATGCGGCTGAGGATGTGGTGCAGGAGACGCTGCTGGAGGCCTGGCGATGCCTGGACCGCCTCTATGATCCCACGGGAATCGACCGCTGGCTGGATGAGATTTGCCGCAATGTCTGCCGCCGCTACGCGCGCAAGCAGGCCACGGAACAGCGCAATCTCGCGCTTACCGCGTCCGGTGATGACGAGGAACAGCGCGCGTCCGAAACGATAACGCTAGACAACATCGCGGATAGCGAGACGGACGATCCTGTCGAGGCGCTCAACCGCCAGGATTTGGCGCTGTTGCTGGACCAAGCGCTGGGCCTGCTGCCCGGCAACGCCCGCGAAGTTGTCGAGTTGTGCTACCTGCGCGAGTTGCCGCAGCGTGAGGCGACGGACCGCCTGGGGCTATCGCTCAGCGCGCTCGAGGCTCGGCTGCATCGCGCCCGCCGCCAGTTGCGCGCGCTCTTCAACGGCCCATTACGCCGCGAGGCCGAGGCGTTTGGGCTGGCGCTGGACGACGCGAGCGAACAGGGATGGCAGGAGACGCGGCTGTGGTGTTCGCTCTGCGGGCGTCGGCTCCTCGCGGGGATGTTCATCGTCCAGCCCGACGGCAGCCTCAATCTGCACATGCGCTGCCCACAGTGCGAGCAGGACTCTGACCTCTGCGACATCGACAGCAGCAGCGTCCACAGCAAAGGGCTGATCCAGCTCGACGGCTTGCAGTCGTTTCGCCCAGCATGGAAGCGCACGCTGCAAGGGACTGCCCAGCACTTCACCCAGGCGCTCCACCAATCTGACGCCTATCGCTGCCCATTCTGCGGCGCGCCCGCCCTGCTGCGTTTGGTGGATAAGGTGTCGACCCCAACCGGCGTGGACCTGCCAGGGAGCCTCGCCCGTCATCCGTATCGCTTCTGGGTCTGGTGGCGATGCCAGCAGCCGCGAGACGGCTCTGACTGGCACAGCGGCCTCTTCGCCGCCAGCGATCTGGTCTACTGGTCATGCGCCGCGTCGCAGCGCTTCATGCGCGACCATCCACATTACATCAGCGAACCTGAACTACTGGTGGAATATGCGGGTCAGCCCGCGCTGCGCCTCCAGCTGGCCGACACCACGAGCGCGGCCCGCCTGACGCTGCTGGCCGACCGCCGCACCCTGCGCGTTCTGGCAACATTCTAACGCCCGCGCCTCTCCGGTCCTTGCCGACTGTGCGCAGAGTTGAGATGACCTAGCCTGTAGAGAGCGGACGTGATACACTCATAGGCTGAGCCATCGAGCGCGTGGCCCACGACATCGCCACACAGTAACATTCAGGGGGTGTGAACCAATGGACCAGGACGCGATCCTCCAGTACATCACAGACACATTTACCGGCCTCGACATCCTCAGGCCAACCGACGGCCCTGGCGGGGGCGACACGTTCATCTACTATGACCCTGAGCGCAACATCGATCCGTCGCGTCGGCTTCCCTTCGCCACCATCGTCACCAAAGACTACGGCGATTTCGACAACACCTCACAACTCAATAGGCCCGATGTCTTTCGGCTCAATATCGGCGTGAGCAGAGACACCTTTCGCACGCTCTTCGGCTATGCGCCCGGCGAGGAGGCTCCGGCGAGCGCCACCTACGACTTTGCCGCACTGGACCGGGTGATGCCGCATCCGGTGTATGCGCCGCAATCGTTTGTATGCGTGCTCAACCCCAGCCTGGCAACCTTCGAAGCCGTCAAGCCGTTGCTGGCCGACGCCTACGCTAAGGCCGCCGCCCAACACGCCAGCCGCCAGCCCCACCACGACTGAGCCATCCGCGCGTACTGGCACGCATGGCTCAGCATATTACATCCAGCCGCACGCATTCTTGCCGATTGACAGGAAGGGGCTTTAGCCTGCTGCAAGCCGCTGGGTTTCCAACCCAGGCGGTGAGGCGTGTATTGGCTTTAGCCAGAAGCCTAGCCCCTTGCTGATTCTGCCCGCTTGTGCGAGAATAAGCAGGTAGGCATTTTGCACCTCACCAATCAAAGAATGGTGTTTGGCGGTTCCACGGTAAATCGTTCCCGTGGGTAAAAGCATCAACGTGTTTTGGACGTGGCGCCTGTTTCGCTGCGCTTGAGCGGTGGTATTTTGAGCTAACCACGCCACACCGCGATGCGGTCAACGCCTCATAGGGCCGGGCAGGCCCTTCAGGAGTCAACGTGATGGGATGCCATGTGCGTTTCCTGAGAATCCGTGGGGATTTATCCCCGGCGGAGTGTCAAACGCTTTCGCCGCCAGTGTACTCTGCTGGACGCCTGCCCCGATATTCCTAGCGGCCTGATAGACCGATGGATGCAGAAAAGCGGGCAGCGGGAGAGACATATGGCACGCGGTTCGACGTTCACCCGGCTGGCGCTGGCGCTGCTGATTGGCGCGCTGGCTGGCCCCTGGTTCAACCTCACCCATCCTACCGCGCTCGACGTGGCGCTCAACGCGCTGGTGATTGCCGTGCCGCCGCTGCTGGCGGTGGCGCTGATGAAGACGGCCCGGCGGGGTGGTGCGCTGCCGCGGGTGGGGCTGGCGGTGGCGCTGGTCGTGGTTGTCCTGCCACTGGGCGATGTGCTGCTCAACGCCATCCAGGGCTTTCCGAAGTTCGACACCACCTTCATGATCGGGCTGGCGGTCGTCCTTTGCCCGCTGATTGCCGCCTTCGCGGTGGGAACTCGTGGCGCGCGCCTCAGTGGGACGGTGGGGCTGGCGCTGGGCTGTGGTGTGCTGGCGTGGGTCGGCGTGGGGCTGCACAACCTGCTCGTGCCGCTGCTGCTGGGCCAGTTCTCCTCCTCCGGCCCATCCAGCGACTTCGGTGATCTGGTCTTCGCCGTCTTGCTGATCCTCTACGCACTCGGCTTTGTGCTGGTGTTGCTGCTCGGCTTCCTCGGCGCGCTGCTGCGACTCTGGCTGGCCCGCCCGTCGGAGTGAGTGTCAGGCGTGGCTCAGCGGGTATCCATGAGTATACTCGGATACCACCGGGTTCAGATAATGCGTAGCGATCCATTCGATGACCGGAACGGTGACAGCGTCCCCAAACCCGAAGAGCGCTTGATTGAGCGAAACCGAGATGGTGTACTCGTCAGCTCCCATGAGTCTTGCTGCTTCTCGCGGTGTCATGAGTCGCACATGATACTCACCTTTGCCAGCTTTGAACAGAATCTGGCGGCCACTTCCCCCGCGCGGCGTGCGCAGGCACCCGGCGATATCGTCGGTGCGCAGTTCCGCCATAGATTTGCCGCTACGCATCCGCCGGAAGACCGTTCCGTATGACCAGCCCTCGCCCGCAATCATCTCTTCGGCCACTGCCCGGTGGCGCGGACTCATCTGGTTGAGCAGATACTCCGCGCGTTCTGCGCTCCACCATTCTGGGGCGTCGTGCGGCAGGTCTTCGAGGATGTCGCGCATGCCCACACTTAGCGCTGGTTGTGCGGGCAGGTCGCGGATGTTCCAGTCAATCTCAGGGTGCGTCGCAATGAAGCTGGCCAGCGCTTTCGGCCTGACATCGCTCTCGAAGCTCTGTGACGCATAGTTCAGCTTTCGGTCTTTGACACGCAATGTTTCCTGGCCAGGGCGCTGTATGCCAACCACGAAGAGGCGCTGCCTGCTCTGTGGTACAAAGCGCGCGGCATCAAGAATGAACGTGTCAACCGAATATCCCAAGCGATTCAAGGCCAGCAGCGCCTGCTGGAAGTCGCGCCCGCCGTGCGACGTCAGGAAACCAGGGACGTTTTCGAGCAACACCAACGGCGGCCTGCGCGCGCCCATCTCCTCCAGCACGCGCACAAAGCCCCAGAATGCCGACGACTGTTTGCCGACCAAGCCGTGCCGTGACCCCGCCAGCGAGAGGTCGTTGCATGGGAAAGACGCCGTCGCCAGCGTCGCGGAAGGAATCTGGTCTACAGGGATCGCGTGGATATCACCGAGGACAAAGTGTTCCTGGTCATCGTTGAAGTGGGTGGCATACATGTCGCGCTTCTGCTCATCGATGTCATTCGCGAATTGTATTGACCATCCGCCCTGCTCCAACCCCATGCGCATCAAGCCGATGCCGGCGAAAAATTCGAGAAACGTCATCTGCGGGATAAGTGAGAGCGAGGACGGTTTCAAGGCGCCATCCAGAATTTGCATTGTCATATGCACACATGCTTCCAGGTCACTCTTAATCTGGCTTTCCCAGATGCGCAAGACCGTCCATCCGTCGTGTTGCAAGGCAGTTGTTGTCCGGCAGTCTCTCTGGATGTTGCGGCGGATTTTGCGCAGCCAGTAACTTCGCGTCTTCGTCTCGCTGAACTGCTCTTCCAGCGTGGATAGCCCTCTGCGTTGCCATTGGCCGCCGTGCCAGAAGTCGCCATCGATAAAGATGGCCAGTCGCCGTGATAGAATAACGATATCTGGCTTGCCTGCTACATCTGCGGGGCAAACTTTGTAGCGAACACCGCGCGCCCAGAGCGCCTTCCGCAAGGCGACTTCGGGCGATGTATCCCGCGAATGCACTTTGCGCATGATCGCGGAGACTTCGGCGTTAGAGCGAGGCGTTTTCTGAGATACCATCGCGCTGCCTCCCGCCCGTACACAGATAGAAATATTGTACCATGCAGGCGTCCATTGGCAAAGAGCGACGGCCCGTAAATCACGAGCCGTCGCGCGTAGCCAATCACACGTTCCGATGGAGAGAGGGAAGCCCGGTGGTCGCTACATCTCGACGCTCTCGACAATCTCGGTGATGCGCGCCTGGGGCGACTCGATCAGCGTTCCCTGCACGCGGCCCCACACCTCGCGCATGGCGGCGAGCAGCGCCTCCGCCTGTGGCGCGGTATCGAACTCCAGCTCGATGATCGCGAAGTTAGGCTCGTCGACGGGCCGCATAATGCGATAGCGGCGCACGCCCATCCGCTGCCGCCCCACCGGGTCGGAGTCGAACGCCTGCTTCCATCCGTTGAAGTTGGCGACTGCGTGCTCGATCTGTAGGACAACCATCGTATTCCGCCTTTCGCTTACGGGCGCATCGTCTGGCCACAATGCAGTACGTGGCGCAAGCAAGTGTAGTCAGAATCTGGCGGCGTTGCTATCGAGAAAAAGGGGTAAATGGCGTAAGCTATTCCACAAAAGCCACACTAGCGGCGCTGAAAACGGCGTCTCATACGCCGCCATCCTGGCAGGATCCACGCCAGGGCGGGTCTAGTTCCCCCTCCCTTTTAGGGGAGGGGGTTAGGGGGAGAGGGCAGCGCCCTACCTACTTCATAGCGCTGATGCGCGCCTTGAGCGCGTTGTGCTCCTCGGTCATCGCGGCGGGCAGGTGGTCGCCAAACTGCTGGAAGAACTCGCCCTGGCTGGCCCACTCGTGCTCCCAGTCGTGCTTGTCGAGGGCAAACAACTGCTCGACCGTCTCCGGCGAGAGACCGAGGCCATCCAGGTCAATCGCGTCGGCGGTCGGAATATAGCCAATCGCCGACTCGCGCGCCTCGGCGGTCCCGCGAATCCGTCCCAGCATCCACATCAGCACGCGCACGTTCTGGCCAAACCCCGGCCAGAGGAACTTGCCCTCGGCATCCTTGCGGAACCAGTTAACGTGGAAGATCGCCGGTGGATTGGTCAGCTTCTTGCCCATGTCGAGCCAGTGACCGAAGTAGTCGCCCATGTTGTAGCCGCAGAACGGCAGCATCGCCATTGGGTCGCGCCGGGTGACGCCTACCGCGCCGGTCGCGGCGGCCGTCGTCTCCGACCCCATGCCCGCGCCGACAAAGACGCCATGCTGCCAGTTGAATGCCTGATAG
>JAICKD010000116.1 GCA_025928125.1 Ktedonobacterales bacterium | reverse complement strand
TTTTGCGTGCTTCTAGCGTCGTATTCCGCGCGTCGTGCTTTTGGTCTAGTGAACCTACATTGAACGGATGAAGCGTGGTGGCGCAAGAGGACAGTCTCTCAGCTGGCGCCCTCTCGTCGGGGGATCAGCTAAAACTGCGGAGGCCACCCGAACGTACACTTTCTGGTGAGCGGCTGCGGCGCGTGCAACGGCTCCGTTCGCCGCGCGATTTTCAGCGGGTGCGCGTGCAAGGCAGGCGAGTTTCAGGGGCATTGCTGCTGCTGGGGTATGTTGCGCGGAGTGAGCCGGACAACTCCGGCTATACGCGCATCGGTTTCTCGGTGAGTCGTCGTGTTGGGGGCGCGGTGGCGCGGAATCGCGTGAAGCGCAGGCTGCGCGAGGTAATGCGCCGAAAACTGGCGAGGATTGCTCCGGGCTATGATCTCGTGATTACGGCTCGTCCTGGCGCGGCGGACGCCCGCATGGAAACGCTCGAACAGGAAGTGGCAAGATTGCTGGCGCGGGTACGACTCTTGATAGCAGATACCGCTCAAGATACTCAAGGCACAGACACAGACATAGACACAGATCGAGGCGCACAGGCATGAAATATCTAGGGATGGGGCTGATTCGCGTGTACCAGCGGACCTTTTCCGTGGTGCTCCCGCCGAGTTGTCGTTTCGAGCCATCCTGTTCGCAGTATGGCTATGAGGCCATCGAGAAGTATGGGTTTTTGCGGGGCGGATGGATGGCGATCAAGCGCATCGGGCGTTGCCATCCGTTCTATCACGGCAGCTTGTACGATCCCGTTCCATGAGGCGACGGGTGCGCGAGTAGAAGACGCCCTTTGGCGTGATTGATGCGATTGATGCGATGCAACTGCTTTGACATATGAGAGATAGCAACTGGTCAGGCAAGATCAGCCGGATGCTATGGGGAGGATAGAGCGCGTGCAAGATATTCTCAGCTTCTTTGGGACAATTTTCGGGCCGATAGGACAAATCTTTCATTACGTCTTCTATCTACCCGTCTACAACATCCTCATGGTCACCTATGAGGGGTTGAATAAAGTCATCCCTGGTGGAGCGTTTGCGCTGGCCATCATTATCCTCACCCTGCTGATTCGCGCCGCACTCATCCCGCTGACCCGCAAACAGCTTCAGTCCACCCGCAAGATGCAGTTGATCCAGCCTGAACTGAAGGCGCTACAACAGCGCTATCGCGGCGAACCGCAGACGCTGATGGCTGAGCAGCGGCGGCTCTACAAAGAGAATGGCGTCAGCATGTACGGCGGCTGCCTGCCATTGATAGTGCAAATGCCCTTTATCTATGCGCTCTACGGCGCATTCCTGACCGTCATTCATGCGGCGGCGCTCAGCGCTCCAAAAAATCTCGCGGCAATCAACCAAGATCTCTATTCATTTGTCCCGCATATAACCTCTTTCCCACAGACCTGGTTCATCTGGACCAGCCTGGTCACTCCCGATCCGCTCCACATTCTGCCTGTGCTAGCTGCTATCCTGACGTTCATCCAGCTGCGCATGGCGATGCCGGTGCGCAAGGCACGCCAGCCGGGCGAGAATCCCGATCCGACGATGCAGGCGACGGCGACGACGCAATATATTATGCCAGTTGTGACGCTCTTCATCGGCTGGACCTTCCCCGCTGGCCTTGCCCTCTACTGGTGTATCTCGACCGGGTTCTCCGCTGTGCAGCAGTACTTCATCAATGGCAACTGGGGTTCGCTCTTCGTCGGTGTGCCAGGGATGGAGCACCTTGTCCCGCCGCCACGAGACATCTCACCGACCATCACGCGCGCGCCAGCCACCGCCGCTGCCGTAACTGGCGGCTCCGCACGCGCGCTGACAGCGCCAGCCACTTCGGCGCCTGAAGAGGGCGGACTGCGTGGCTGGTGGAATCGGATGAAAGAGAGCATGTCTGCCGCTCAGTCACAGGCAGTAGAGCGCGCCGAGGAGTCTCGCAAGCAACTGGAGGCGTCCCGATCTCAGCAGGCAAGCTCTGGGAGTGCGGACACCAGTAGCAAGAGCGCCTCATCGCCAGCACGCCGCCAGCGCCCCTCGCGCCAGGGTCCGGTGCTCGTCAAGCCGCCGCAGCCAGCCACCACGACCACTCAGAGTACGCCGAGTGGTGACGAGATTGACGAGGCGATTCAGCAGGCGACCGATCAGACGGCACTGCCAGAGCAGGAAATAGCCAATGGAGCCAAAGGGACTAATGGAGCCATGAAGGCGAAGTCCTCCAACGGAACTGGTGGGGCGAAGACACCTAACGCAAACGGGTCGAACGGCGCATCAAATGGCGCGCGCGCGGGTACGAACGGAACGCGGTCCTCGACGACAGGCGGGGGCAATGGCGCGCGTAAGAATACCGCGAAGGGTGGATCGGGCGGTCAGTCGCGCAATGGTAGTGGTCGCTCGAAGAAGGGCAGGTAGGCGTGGAGAGTGTTGAGGCCTCCGGCAAATCCATCGAGGATGCGATCATCAATGCGCTTGCTCGGCTAGGACGCAACCGGGATGAGGTGGAGATCACGGTGCTGCAACGGCCCGCGCGTGGCTCGCGTGACGCCAGCGCGCGTGAGGCGCGGGTGCGCGCGACCGTCCTGCAGCAGCGCCCGGCGGCGGCTCCCGAGGTGGCAGACCCCTATTTCGCCGACGACTTCGAGGAATTCGAGGATGACCTGGCGCCAGACGACCGTCCACCAGATGGCGGCGGTGACGCGGGCTTTCCCCCGGCGGATGAGTTGGAACAGCCAGAGGTAACCACCGACGCGCTCAGCGATGTGATGGCAGAAGACGCCAGCATGGAGGATATCGCCGTCGCCGCCCTCTACACGATTCTGGCGCATATGGGCGTGCATGCCGGGATCGAGGTGCATCCCGCCGAGGGCGACGAGCCGCTGGTCCTCAACATTCGCGGCGCCGACGAGCGATCTTCGAGCGCGCTCAGCGTCCTGATTGGACGGCGCGGCGAGACGTTGGCGGCGCTGCAACTGCTGATACACCTGGTCGTCTCGAAGCAGGGCGACACCCGCGAGCGAGTCATCGTGGATGTCGAGGGCTATCGCCACCGCCGCGAGGAAAATCTTCGCACGATGGCGCAGCGTATCGCACAGCAGGTTCGCACCTCTGGCCGGGCCGTCATGCTGGAGGCGATGCCGCCCAACGAGCGGCGGATTGTGCATATGGCGTTGGCCGATTTCGAGGATATCTACACGGAGAGCGAGGGTGAGGGCGACCAGCGGCGCGTAGTGGTCTCACTGAAGCACGGCGCGCGGCGCTAGCGACCACTTGACCGTGGAAACACCGGAATTGGCCGTTGTACGCCATGCCTCTGAGCGTCCCGACTTCCTGGCGATTGGGCATATCACCCGCGACCTGCTGCCCGATGGAAGCTGGCGGCTGGGTGGCGCCGTCGCTTATGCCGCGCTGACCGCCGCCCGCCTGGGGCTGCGTCCGGCCATCGTCACCAGCGCGCCACCGGATGTGCTGGCGGCATTGGATGCCGTGCTGCCTGATATCCCTCTGAGCGTCGTCCCCTCCGGCAAGGCAACCACCTTCGAGAATATCTACATACCTCAGGGTCGCCAGCAGTTTCTGCACGGCCGCGCCGCGCCGCTCACGCTTTCAGCCGTCCCCGAGGCCTGGCGAGACGCGCCAATCGTGCTCCTGGGTCCGGTGGCGCAGGAGATTGACGCCAGCGTCGTCGGCGGCTTACCCAATTCACTCGTCGCCGCGACGCCACAGGGCTGGTTGCGCCAGTGGGACGCGGACGGCGCTGTTACTCCATCGCCGCTCGCCAACGCCAATGTGCTACTGCCCCACGTGCGGGCGCTGATCCTCAGCCGTGAAGATATCGGAGCGTCAGCCGACACGGTATTTGGCCAATGGGCGCGGACCGTGCCGCTCATCGCGGTCACCTGTGGCCGCGATGGCGCGTATGTCTGGGAGCGTGGCGTAAGGTCGGGACTGTTCGCGGGCTATCCGGCGAATGAAGTTGATCCAACCGGGGCGGGCGATGTCTTCGCGGCGGCGTTCCTCTGCGAGTTGCGCCAGACTGGGGACGCTGCCAGGGCTATAGATTTCGCCAACCAGGTGGCGGCGTGCTCGGTGGAAGCAGTAGGCGGCGAGGGCATCCCGACACGCGAGATGGTCGCCGCCCGCTGGGGAGTCACGGGCTAATCGGCTTCAGTCGCGTTCGCGCCGTTGAGCAGCTCGCGCAGCGCGGCGAAGCGCTCATCAACGACCTCTTGTTTGCAGTCACATGGCCCCTCGTTCCAGTCCTTGCCGCACTGCGGGCAGAGACCCGCGCAGTCCTCGCGGCAGAGCGCGCGCATTGGCAGCGCCAGGACGAGATTCTGGCGAATCGCCTCGCGGGTGTCTATCTCGTGGCGGCGATTGATGGGGAAGGCCAGTTCGGGGTCGTCGGGTGGGGCGACCGGCGTGCCAGTGACGACATCGATGGTCGGATAAAACTCCTCACGCAATGGAAACGTAACAGCGGTGTCGAACTCCTTGAGACAGCGCGTGCAGTTCATATGGATGGGCGCCGTCACGTTGCCAGTGGCAAAGATACCCTGGTTGGTGCGGTGCAGGCGCAGACGCCCGGTGATTGGTCCGGCCAGCTCGGCCTCGCCATCCTCTAGTTCCAGTCTGTCCTCGTCGTCGAGCGTGACGTCATACGTGGTTCCGACGGAAGATTTGAGCAGTTGAGCAACGTTGAAGATCATGGAGCACTCCTCGCGCTCCCGGTCAGGACCCACGGGAGACGCTGCTTTCAGTATACGACGGAACCGGGCCATTCCTCAAGCGAGCAGCGATGGGTGATGGCGGATAATGTAGGCAATTGGCGGCAATGTTGTGGTACACTGAGCAGTGCCGGGCTTGTAGCTCAGCGGCAGAGCGGGCGGCTCATAACCGCTTGGTCGCAGGTTCGAATCCTGCCAGGCCCACCAGTGATCTTTCGAAGCGGGAAACACGGTATGAATCTGGCGGCATACGTGGCGGGGTGACTGTAACACGGTCGCCCCGCCGCACTGCGTTTGCCGGGTTACGCTTTGCAGCCAGTGGAACGTATGGAGTGGGGCAGACATATGCAATTCTTTGATCGCGCCAAAATCTATGTGAAGGCGGGAGCTGGCGGCAATGGCTCCGCGCACTTCCGCCGCGAGAAATTCGCCCCGAAGGGCGGTCCTGACGGCGGCGATGGTGGCCGAGGCGGTAGCGTCTATCTGGAGACGGATGCGGGCATGAATACGCTGGTGGACTACCACTATCGCCCGCACCATACCGCCACAGCCGGTAAGCCCGGCGGCGCCCAGCAGATGCACGGCGCGAAGGGGCAGGATCTCTATTTGAAGGTTCCCGCTGGCACGGTCGTACGCGATGAGGAGACCGGCGAACTCGTGGCCGATCTCACCGAGCCGGGTCAGGTGGTGATGGTGGCGCGCGGTGGGCGCGGTGGACTGGGCAACGTCCACTTCAAGACGTCGACGAATCAGGCGCCGCGCGAGGCGCAGCTGGGCGAGCCGGGCGAAGAGGCGACGCTGCTGCTTGAGCTCAAGCTGATCGCGGACGTGGGGCTGGTCGGCTATCCCAACGCGGGCAAGTCCACACTGCTCTCGGTGGTGACCGCCGCGACGCCACGCATTGCCGACTATCCCTTCACCACGCTAATACCCAACCTGGGCGTGGTCGTCATCGGCGATCCAACGCGCGGAGACGACTTCAGCTTTGTGCTGGCCGATATCCCCGGCCTGATCGAGGGCGCGGCGCAGGGCGTCGGCCTGGGACACGAGTTTCTGCGCCATGTCGAGCGCACCCGGCTGCTGCTGCACCTGATCGACGGCGGCAGCTATGGGAAAGACCCGTGGGAGGAATTCGAGGCGATCAACCGCGAGTTGGCTGAATATAGCGCCGATCTGGCGGAACGGCCACAGATTGTCGTGCTGACCAAGATGGACCTGCCCGACGCGCAAGAGCGCTGGGAGATCGTGCACAAGCGGGCCGAGGAGGCAGGCATGACCGCGCTGGCGATCTCATCCGCCACGCACGACGGCACGCAGGAGTTGATGAACCTCACCGCTGAACGGCTGCGCGAGTTGCGGCAGGAGGATGCCGAGCGCAAGATCGCCGAGGAGGCGTTGGCTCCGGCGAGTGGACCAGTCCTGCGTCCCGAGCCGGAGGACGCCTTCACCATCGTCCCGGAGGCAGACGGCTACCGCGTGCGAGGCAAGCGGGTCGAGCGGATGGCGGCGATGACGAATCCCGACAGCGAAGAGGGAATGGAGCGGCTGGAGAAGCAGCTGCGCAAGATGGGCGTGCTGGACGCGCTGGAGCAATCCGGTGTCGAGCCGGGCGACGTGATTCACTTTGGTAAGATGGAGATGATCTGGGGCGAAGAGATGTGGTGATCGAGCGCCGTTCGCGGCGGAAATGGAGGCAATGGAGCCATGCGTGAGGTCGTGATTGTCGAGGCGGTGCGCACGCCGATTGGGCGGCGCAATGGCGCGCTCAAAGATGTACATCCGGTGGTGCTGGCGGCGATGGCGCTGCGAGAGTTGATACAGCGGGCGAAGATCGATCCGGCGTTGGTCGAGGATGTGGTAATGGGCTGCGTCAGCCAGGTCGGTGAGCAGAGCATCAATATTGCGCGGAATGCGGTCTTGCAGGCGGGTTTTCCCATCGAGGTCCCCGCAACCACGGTGGACCGCCAGTGCGGCTCAGGCCAGCAAGCCATCCACTTCGCCGCCAACCTGATCGCGGCGGGCGTCTGTGATATCACCATCGGCGCGGGCATCGAAAGCATGTCGCGTCTACCCATCGGCTCATCCACCGCCACGGGCGGCCATCCGTTCCCACCGTCGCTGCTGGAGATGTATCCGCTGACGCATCAGGGGATATCCGCCGAGATGATAGCCGCGAAGTGGGAAATCCCCCGCGAGGAGTTGGACGCCTATAGCCTGCATAGTCATCAACTGGCGGCGGCGGCCACCGACAGCGGCTACTTCGACCGTGAGATCATGTCCGTCTCGCTGGCCGATGGCTCTAGCTTTACGCGCGATGAGGGCATTCGGCGCGATACGACGTTGGAGAAGCTGGCGACGCTTCAGCCCTCATTCAAGCCCGATGGCGTCATCACCGCGGGCAACAGCAGCCAGATTAGTGACGGCGCGGCGGCGGTTCTGCTGATGACGCCAGAGAAGGCAGCCGAGCTGGGGCTGCGGCCTCGCGCGCGCATCGTGGCGCAGAAGGTCGTCGGCGTGGACCCGGTGATGATGCTGACCGGGCCAATCCCGGCGACGCGGCAGGTGCTGGCGAAGGCCGGATTGAATTTGGACGAGATTGATCTCTTCGAGGTGAACGAGGCGTTTGCGCCGGTGGTGCTGGCGTGGAAGCGCGAGCTACAGCCAGATATGGAGCGGGTGAATGTCAACGGCGGCGCGATTGCGCTGGGCCATCCCCTCGGCTGCTCCGGCACGCGGCTGATGACGACGCTGCTCTACGAACTGGAGCGGCGCGGCGCGCGCTACGGCTTGCAGACGATGTGCTGCGGCGGCGGCCTCGGCACGGCGACGATCATCGAGCGGGTGTGACCTCTCCCCCTACCCCCTCCCCTCATAGGGGAGGGGGCCGCAGGCTGAAGCTTCAGTTGACTCGTGCAATAGACTCACCCGAAATGATATAAGCAGAACTCATGAACATCGGCGCTGGTGTTGCGTTTGGTCTGGTGGCGGCGCTCTGCTGGGGCGTCGCCGATTTTTGCGCGCGCGGCTCCTCGCGGACCGGGGGGACGTTTCTCACGCTGTTCTACGTCGAGATCATCGCGACGCTGGGCATGCTGGCGCTCAATGTGCCACTCAGGCTGATTTCCTTTGCCCATGCGACGCCGGAAATGGTGGCGCTTGCCATCATCATCAATCTGGCGATTCTGGGTG
>JAICKD010000339.1 GCA_025928125.1 Ktedonobacterales bacterium | reverse complement strand
GCCAAAGTTTGCGGAGTCGGGCGTGCAGCCGCCGGGCTACGTCATCGAATCGGATGCGGAGCTGGCGCAGGCCGAGCGCGCCGCCCAGCCCTCGCGCGCCGCCTCATCGGCTGCGCATGGTAGCCGCCATGCTGGCCAGGCTCGTTGGTCGCGTCCAGCGTGGGAGGCTGCCGCAGCGTTCGCCTGCCTGCTGCTGGCGATGCTCGTCGGCTGGCATGCAGGCCGCCAGCGCCTCCACTGAGCGCGAGTGGGCTGATGCGAGTGGGCTGATGCGAGTGGGCTGATGCGGTTGTGCGCCTATGCGAGTTACACTGTCCGTGAGGCGCACTGTGCCTCGCCTGCCTAACAGTGGGTCGGAGCCGGGTTTGAAGAGGATGAGGAATGCGATGCGCGACGAACCACCGCCGATTGCGTCCGAAGAAGAATATCATGGCTATCAAAAGGCCCGCGATACGATGACTGCGCTCGTGTCAGAGCGTGAGGCGCGCCTCATCGCGGCCCTGAGCAGCGGCGATGGCGAGTTGATTGAAGATCGCCGCTTTGAATTGCTCAACTCGTTGCGCAAACGCCAGGGCATCATTGATGCGATCAAGCGATATGAGCAGCAGCGACAGAGCGCCTGATCGTGTCGCTCCATGCCAGCTCGACCTGCGCCCTGCAATACGGCAAAGCGTGAGGGATACGCTCCTGGCGGCAAGCCGTTATGGCGCATACAATGGGTTCCGACGAGACGCTCGGACGGCATGGAGTGGCAGCGCGCTATCGAGGCGGCATAACGCGACGAGCGCGCTGAGCGCAACGCCCGTGAGCGCCAGCCAGACCCACCCAGCGCCGAGCGCGAACAAGGCTGTCAGCGCGGCAGGGCCAATGGTCGAAGCGGCTGACCAGGAGAGGTGATAGAACGCCAGGTAGCGACCACGCAGCGCATCCGGCGCCGCGTCGGCGATCAGCGCGTTTTTGAGTGGCGCCATCACCAGCTCTGCGGCTGTGTAGATGAGCAGCGCGATCACGAGACCCAGCAGCGTCCATCTACCCAAGCCAGCGGCGCGGCGCGACAGATAGGCAAGCCCCGACAGCAGCAACAGCGCGATGGCAAAGAGACCAGCGGAGAAGGCCAGCGCGCGTGTGCGTCGGTACCGCTCGATCCACCGGGCGAACGACGTTTGCGCTACCACAACCAGCGCCGTATTCAGGCCGAAGACCGCGCCAGGCGCCCAGATGGGAAGATGCAGCGGACCCAGAATATATAGTGGCAGCACGATCGAGAATGAAATCACAATCAGCGAGAACGCGACATTCGTCGCGGTAAAGCCAAGGACTGGCGTGTCGCGCAGCACTGGTCGATACCCCCCGAAAGCCCTCACCACGCCCACAACGCGCCCGAGGAGCGAATCCTCCATTGAGCGCGCTGACCCGCTAGACCCGGCGGGCGTCGGCGCCACGCCCATACCACTCTTCTCAGGCAGCGCCACCCGCGCGATAAGGGCCGCTGCGACGATGAAGCTCAGCGCATTCGCGCCTGCAAGCAGCCGATAGCCATCGCCGCGAGCGAAGATCAGCGCAAGCCCAGACAGCGGCGCGCCAGCGCCCAATCCGGCGCTGCGGCATGCTCCCAGCAACGCGAACCAGCGGGCGCGCTGGTCGGGTGGGGCGAGTTGCGCCACAAATGCCCCATTGGCCGCAAAATAAGCTTGGTTGCCAACAGCCACCGCGAAGCCACAGGCGAACAACGCTATGGGCGTCGTGATGAACGGGTACCCGGCGAACCCCGCTGCTTGTATGAGCTGAGCGGCGATGACGAGACGCTGAGCGCCAAAGCGATCCACCAGCGTCCCGGCCACTGGCGCGGTCGGCAGCGCACAGGCGGCGCACAACGAGAGGATAAGCCCGGTTGTGGCGATGGGGATGCGCGCGACCACAGTCGCATAGAGTACTGCGAAGGGCAGGAAGATTCCTGAGCCGAAGCTGTCTATCAGAATGGCGCTCACCAGCCCGCGTCGGCCACGCAGATTCGGCAGCCCCAGGCGCTCGATCAGTGATGATCCAGGCGCGGACGAGCGGGGGGCGCTACGTCCAGCGTGGTCGCTGGCTTGTGACCCAGCCGGATGCTCATCCATAGCATGCATAGAGCAATGCGCTTTCACGTTGGCCGGCTGCTGATCGTGCGCAGCGTACGAGTGCTGTCGAAGGGGAAAGGGGAGAGCCTATTAGTATGTGGCAAGTGTGAGGAGCGAGCGTTGGTCTGCCAATACTGTCAACTGAGCCGCGCTTGCAGCATCCCGCAACTGAAAGCGAACGACCGCACAGCCCTGCCATTCGATGTTGGTTTCGGGCGCCGTCAACCATCGTGGATGGTTTGCGATGAACCGCTGCGTCGCTGGCTCCGCGCCGATCACAGCATCCAGCGCAGCCCACGCGCCCAGGCCAGGGCATCCCGGCTGCGCACACGGTGCGACAACCCAGCGCCGTGGCTGCGCTTGTGAGAGGTCGGCGGGAAACTCCTCGGCGCGGGCGATACGGCGTGATGTGGGATGTCCACAGTGGAGGCATACATCGTATCCGCTCGCCAGTGTCCGCTGAGTGCGCTCGGCCAGGGCGCGCAGTGAGCGCGTCAGCGCGGGCCGGAATGCCCGCAGACCATCGAGTGGCGCGATCCCTTTGCTGCGGAAGATGTCGCCACCGTCGGGCGTCGAACAGGCTGGACAGCGCAATCGCAGCTCGATGCGCCCATTCACCGCCGTCTCAAAACGCCCCAGCAGCTTGCGGCGTCCGCAGAGGTAGCAGCCGATTCGTGTGACGTGCCAGCCATCGCCACTCGGCATGTACAGACCAAAATCAACGGCGACATGGCGCAGTGGTCCGGCCAGTATGGCGCGGAGATGGACGCGCGCCCGCCGCAAGCATGCCTCCAGCGCATGCGGTGTGAGGCCCAGCGTATCAGCGACCTCAGTGAGCGGCAGGTCATGAATATAGCGCAGTTCGAGCGCCGCGCGGTCCCTTGGCGCGAGATACGCGAAAGCGCGTTCGAGCAGGCGCGCCGCATCGTCAGCGCTCACAGCATCCAGAGGGTCAAGCGTCTGCGGGTCAGTCAGCTCACTGTCAGCTTGACCCGCCAGATCTGCCGCATCATCCGCGCCTGTCGAGAGGCTCAGTGCAGCTGGCGCGCGCCGCTGTGCGCGCACATACATGCGACATTGATTGCGGCAAATCGTGTTGAGCCAGGCGTCGAATTGGGCTGTGTCCTGCAGATCGGCAAGATGTCGCCAGGCGCGCAGCGACACCTCCTGAGCGATATCCTCAGCCACATCGAGCGGGAGGGCGAAGGATCGCGCGATACGCAGCAGACGTGGCCTGGCCTGACGTAGCCGTTCGTCAATGGTGGCGGCGAGCATGGCGGACGCAGGCGACAGGCGCGCTGTGTCCGATGACTGATGGTTCATCTGCGCCTCCTCTCTCGTACCCCATTGCGTCTCGCGCGTCTCTCATGCTGGCAGCGCGGATGTCCCTGTATGATGTCCACGGAGATATTACACCCCATCCAGGAAGTCCAGAACAATGCGGTTGAACTCGCGTAGCTGTTCCATGTTAGGGACATGGGCGGTTCCGTGCATGACGACCACCTGGGCGCCCCGAATCTCGCGCCCCAGTTTCTCCGCAATCAGCGGTACAGCAGGGACATCCACATCGCCATAGACGACGAGCGTTGGCGCGCTGATCTCATGCAGGCGCTCGGCGGCGGGTGGCTGTGGCTTCAGCCAGGGACGCATCTCCTCGCGCTGGGCGAGCCGATCGAATGCTGGCCGATGGAGCGTGCGCAGCCGCTGGCGCACCGCCGGAGCAACCATCGCGGGCGTGCGGTAAATTCCGATGAGCTTGAGATCTGTCTCTATCTCATTCGCGCGACCAAACTGCCCCTGAGCGAGAGCCGCTTCGTACTCTGCCCAGATCACTTGCTCGGCCTCGCTGGCAGGAACCGAGAAGCCACTGAGCCATGAGCCAACCAGAATCAACGAACTGACCATCGTTGGATGCGTGAGCGCAAAGTCAATGGCGAATGTCCCGCCCATCGAAATGCCGAGCAGATGCGCACGCTCGATTCCAAGCGCACACAGTACTCCATACAGGTCTTCGTGGAACGCGACTGGCCCAGCGGGAGTATCGGACCGACCCCACCCGCGATGATCGTAGCGAACCACCGTGTAGGATGGCGTGAACGCCGCCAACTGGTCGTCCCACTGGCGACAATCGGCGATGCCCGCATGCAACAGCACGAGCGGATCTCCCTCGCCCTGCCGCTCGACATAGATCTGCGCCCCATTGACCGCAATCGTCTCCGCTCGAAGCATATCCGCTTTCCCCCACGTCTCGTAGCGCCGTCTCACGAGCGCGCCCGCCAGTGCGGACGCTCCTCTCTATCTCTCCAGATGCCAGGATGGAGGCGCCGCATACGCATGTTTTTTGATTCACGTTCTTCTGCTCAGAAAGCAGCTTCAGGCTCGCATGCGTCATTCGACCCCGCTCAGTTCGTACGGAGCGCCCTGCTAGCCCAGCGCGATGGCGGAGGGCTGCGGGCTGATGCGCGCCGGATCGAAGGCAGCGAGCAGCGCGCGGGTAGTGGCTGGCTCGCCCACTGTCCAGAGGCCGACGCTGGCGGCCAGCGCGCCCACCACCTGCGCTGGCGTCACGCCACGCGCCCGCAGCGCGGCAACCCCGGCGACAGCGTCGCGCTTGGCCAGCCGCGCGCCGGTCACATCGGTGGCGAGCGGCAGGTGGGCTTAGTCGCGCGGCG
>JAICKD010000093.1 GCA_025928125.1 Ktedonobacterales bacterium | reverse complement strand
GGCTGGCGAAGGTGGTTGCGCGGCGGCTGGTGCGTGGCATCGTAGCCAAGTACTATACCCGGACAGCGCGCATCTTCACCTATAACTTCCCCGACGTCGTCACCGGGAAGGTGCCGGCGCTAGTGAGATTTTTGACAGATGCCCGCGACGAGTTGGCGGAGACACTGGTGGATGGCAGCTCGGAGGCGCTGGTAAAGACGGCGTTTCCACACGCGCGCGTGACCGCGGAGCGATATGCATACTTTGAGCGGCGGTTGATGGAACTGGTTGACGAGTTTATCGCCGAGCCGTCGCCGAGCGAGGGTACGGTATTTAGTCTGTCGGTCGCGTTGTTTCAGTCGCCCCCATATCTTCAGGATGGGCCAGTGACAGAGCCAACGCATTCTGATGGCGGTGGCGCCGATAGCAGCAAAGAGGACGATGCATGACCACATCCGCGATGCCAGCCGAACAACCGCGCGCGACACGGCCTGGGCGGCTCTGGCGCAATCGCAGCTATATGCTGCTCTGGAGCGGTCAGGCCGTCTCGACGATCGGCACGGAGATATCGACCGTCGCCTTCCCACTGCTGGTGCTGTTCGTGACAAACTCGCCCGCCCAGGCCGGACTGATGGGCGCAGTGCGTGCGCTGCCCTATCTATTTTTCAGTCTGCCCGCTGGCGCGCTGGTGGACCGATGGGACCGCAAGCGCGTAATGATCATCTGCGACACCGGACGCGCCATCGCAATGGGCAGTATCCCCGTCGCCCTGGCGTTGAATCACCTTAGCCTGGCGCAGCTCTACATCGTCTCAGCGGTGGAGGGTTCGCTTTTCGTCTTCTTCAACATCGCGGAGGTAGCCTGCCTACCGCGGGTCGTCTCGAAGGAACAGCTTCCCGCCGCCACCGCGCAGAACGCCGCGACCGACGGAACAGCCGCCCTGGTTGGTCCGGCGCTGGGCGGCGCGCTCTTCGGCCTGCACGCGCTCTTGCCATTCGTCGCCGACGCTGTATCGTATACCGTCTCGGTCGTGACGCTCTTCTTCATTCCCGCGCGCTTCCAGGGCGAGCGAAAAGCCGAGACCCGCCGTTCGTTACGGAAGGAGATCGCCGAGGGTCTTGCCTGGCTCTGGCATCAGCCGCTCATCCGCTTTATCGCTGTACTGACAGGTGTTACCAATATCCCGGGTCTCGTGCTCATCATTATTGTCGTCGCGCAGGACCAGATGCACGCCTCGTCGCTGGTGGTAGGCCTCATCTTTACGATTGGTGGCGTTGGTGGAATTATCGGCGCGGCCATCGCGCCGTGGGTGCAGAAACGCGCGCGCTTCGCCACGGTGATTATTAGTATGATGTGGCTCTGGACGCTGCTTTTCCCGCTCTATGCCCTGGCGCCTAATCCAGTCTGGCTGGGCATCGTCGTGGCGGCGGCATTTGTGAGCAGTCCGGTATACAACGTCGTGCAGATGAGCTATCGCCTGGCGCTCATCCCAGATGAGCTACAGGGGCGTGTCAACAGTGTCTTTCGCCTGATTGCCTTTGCCGGGCAGCCTATTGGCCTCGCGGTGACGGGTCTCCTGCTCGAAGCCTTCAATCCACTGGTGACAGTGCTCGCATTCATGGCGCTTCAGGCGTTCGTGTCCATACTCGCGACGGTCAACTCCCACGTGCGCAACGCGAAGCCGCTCACCGAGCTTGAGCCGGCGGCGTAGGTGATAGCCGGAACGGACGCGGTTAGATCAGGGCAGGTCGAAGTACATCAGTTGGCCACCTGAATTGTCTGGCAGCATCCGCACCTGCCAGACACGAACACCTGTCGCCGTCGCAACCGTCTGCCAGAAGTTTCCGTCAACGCGCAAGATAAGCGGATGCCAGGCTGGTGTAGCGTCTCCCGGACGCAAGAGAAAAGTCCCCGCGTCACTGTCATTGTTCAACCCTGAACCATGAAAGGCGGTGGTAGCTACCGAGCCGTCTGGAAAGACGAAGGCGCCGAGCGCTCCCAGGGAGCCGGGATCGAGGTAGCCATTTTCGACGCCAGCCAGTGTTGGCAGTTGACGCCAGTGCGCGCCGCCATCTGTTGAATAGAACGCGACACTTGTCGCCGCTGGCTGATTGGGAACGGCGAGCGCTGTCCCCAGTGCGTAAGTGGTTGAGCCATCGGCCGAGCGTGTGAAGGTGAGGTTAGAAAGGTTACGTACGGGCGTCGTGAAGGGCGACCAGGTACGTCCACCATCGGTTGACTGGTAGTAGTCATTGGGTGTCGGGGGCTGGCTGGAGAGTGGTTCGCCGAGGAGCGTTGTGGCGGTGTGTCGGTTGCTCAAGGGCAGCATGTAGCCGCACCCCTGGGCGCATGATGGCGCGGCTTCGATCACAAGCGCTGAACCATCGAACCATAACTGACCACTAATCTGAAGAGATGCGCCGTTCACTACCAGGTCAATCGGTTGCCAAGACATGCCGCCATCGCCGCTGGCATACAGTGGATGGGACAGATTACCTTCGCCATTTACGGCAATCAGGGCGATCAGTCGCGACCCCACCACAGCGACCTGTAGGACGGAAGTATTCATGCCCGTGGCCGTAGGCTGGTTGATGGGCTTCCAGGTAACGCCACCATCCTGGCTGCGATAAAGTGGTTGATGTCCAGATTGATCGCCAGCAACTGCGAAAACGTCATTGGCATTGTTCTGGTCTATGAAGAGATTGCAGACCGATTTGGCGCGAGCCGTGGAGCCAGCTACCGTCCGCCATGTCTGGCCGCCATTGCTGGTGGCCGCCACGAACGGTGGCGTGGCGCTTGAGTTGTTCGCGGAGGAAGACGTAGAGGCGGTACCGCAGACATAGCCGGTTTGCGGTGACGACACCGAGAACGCCAGACCACCGATTTGTGGTGGGAGATCGGCGCTATCAGGCGCGGGAAGCCACTGCTTTGGGAAGGTATACGGCAGAGGAATAGCCGTGGGTGAAGGGGTTCCGCTCGTAGCGGATGGCGTCTTCAATGATTGCAGTCCCGCAGCCGCGCCGTTCGTCGTTGTGGTGGTTGTCTGGCCACACGCGGCCAGTAGTGTCATGAGCGCTAGCAGCGCCGCCGAGGCTAGCCCGCGCGCGCGGTGTCGTCTCATCATGCCTGCGATGCCCTTCCCTTGCCTTACGTCAAGAGCCGATGATAGGTCGGACGATTGCTCGATTATATGTAGCAGACGAGGGGAAGGGCGAGAAGTGTGCATGGCATAACGCTACCGCGCACCAGGCATCCGCTATGTGGTGGGCAAGGCATCTACCAGCGCGCTGAGAAAAAGCTCGACATCGGTGACGAGACCCATCACCTGAGCGCTGCCTCGGTCGGCCAGCTTGGTGACGACGGCGGGATTGATATCGACCACGACGGTGCGCACTGAGGCGGGCAGCAGGTTGCCGGTAGCGATGGCATGGAGCATCGAGGCGGCCATGATCGCGACCTCTACACCGCGCGTCGCCTCGCGCATCTGCCCCTGTGCCACGACGCTATCGGTGATGACGCCCGGCATTGGCCCATCGTCGCGGATCGAGCCAGCAAGCACCAGCTCGACGCCGTGTTCCAGCGAGGCGGCGACGATGCCATCGCCGAGTAGCCCAGCCGCATGGGCGGCTTCGAGCGATCCGAGCGAGCGTACCTTGTTGATGGCGCGCAGGTGGTTGCGATGGCCGTGCTCCACCGGCTCGCCTGTCTTGAGGTCCACTCCCAGTGAGGTGCCAAACATCGCCGCCTCCACATCGTGGGCGACGATAGCGTTGCCGCCAAAGATCACCTGGACGTAGCCGCGCCGGATCAATTCAGCGACCGAACCGCGCGCCGCCGTGTGGACAATGGCCGGGCCAAGCACCCAGAGGATTTTGCCGCCGTGTTGCCGGGCGGCGACCATCGCCGAGGCCACGTCGCGGATGGCGAGCGCTTTGGCGCGTTCGGAAGAGACCGGGCTTTGCATGAAGCCGAACGCCTCGCGTTGGCGGGGGCGCTCCTGCGCCTCGACGCGGACACCTTCGTAGCCGACCACTACAGCATCGCCGATGCGCACCTCATGCATCGGCGTGGTATAGGCTAATTTGGCGCTGTGATCGATGACGATGGCGACATCCATCTCGATATTCGCGACAGGCAGCCATTCACCCTGCACGCGCACCTCGGTCGGCAGATTAGTGGTGGAGTAGAAGTCGTCGGGCAGCACGCCAGGCTGCGTCACCAGCGCCGTGCGCGCGTTCTGGACCTCCGCCAGATCGGCGCCAAGGCGCTGCAACTCGGGGATGAGGTCATCGAGCAATCGCTGGCTCTCGGCGGACACCTCAATGCGGGCGTAGCTTGGCTCGGTCTCACTCTGGCCGATGCGCATCTCGCGGACGTGGAAGTGCGCGCCCGCCTCCTCGATGGCGCCCCAGACACGCGGCAGAATGAATGAATCGATGATGTGTCCCCGTAGCTCGATCTCCGCGCTGACCATATCTGCTCCTAATTCGCCTAAATGATCACGACTGTAGCGTGATGCCTGTGTTGCCTATGATTGACCGCTATGAGATATGCACGTGCAGTGTAGCACGCGGAAGAGCTGGGTATTTTTCGTGGTTATTACTGGCGCGAGCCGTGGTACAATAGCGTCCTGAAAGCATTACGACATGGGCGGACTGAGCGGAGGCAATAGCGTGCAGCGAAAGACATCTGAGAGCAGCAACGGCGCGGCAATCAAGATAGCTACCCCATCGGCAAAGCGAGCGCCTTCCAAATCAACGACAACATCCCGAACACAGCGAAGTGTAGGGACGGCGACACCTGTTCGCCAGCGACAGGCTGCCGAGCCACATCGGGATTTGCTTGCGTGGCGCAAAGAGTTCCCGATCCTTCAGCGCAAGACCTACCTCAACAGTTGCTCGCTCGGCGCGCTCTCGACCCGCTCGATGGCGGGCATGGCGCGTTTTCAGGAACTGTGGAACGAGTATGGCGCCTCCGCTTGGTATAAGCTCTGGGTGAGCGAGATTGCCGAGGTTCGCAACAAATTTGCCCAGATCATCGGCGCGCAGCCGCATGAAGTCGCCATCGCGCCTAACGTCTCCGCCGCGCTCAGCGAGATTGCTACCGGGCTTGATCTGGGCGAGCGCAACCGCGTCGTCATGGCCGACCTCGACTTCCCGACGCTGGCGTATCAGTGGATGGCCAAGCAGCGGCTGGGGATCGAGGTGGACTTCGTCGAAAGTCCTGACCGTATGACCGTTCCCACCGAGCAGCTGATGGAGGCGATAGATAACCGGACGGGCCTTGTCGCTACGTCGCGCGTCTTCTACCTCAGCGGCTACATCCAGGACATCGCGAAGCTGACACGCCACGCGCACAAACAGGGCGCGCTGGTCCTGATCGACGACTACCAGGCAACAGGGCAGATCCCGATCGATGTGAAGGCGCTAGATATCGATTTTCTGGTGACCGGCACGCTCAAGTGGCTGATGGGCGGCCCCGGCCTGGCCTTTATCTACGTGCGCGAAGACCTGATCCAGAAGGTGCGGCCCAGCGTCACCGGCTGGTGGGGATCGCGCGATATGTTCGAGTTCCGTACAGGCGTCTTCGAGTATCGCGACGATGCGCAGCGGCTGGAGGCAGGCACGCCCGCCGTGGCCCCGATTTTCGCGGCGAACGCCTCGCTCGACATCGTGCTGGAAGTTGGCGTTGAGCGTATCCGCGAGCGGACGCGCTGGCTGGCCGACGACCTCGTACGGCGCATTCAGGAGCGCGGCTGGAAGCTGCTCAGCCCGGCGGATGGCGCGGTGCGCAGTTCCATTGTGATGCTGAGCATGGAGCGACCCGAAGAGCTGGTGAGCAGCCTCGCCCAGCGCGGCATCATCGTGGATTCGCGTCCGGGTCGGTTGCGTATCTCGCCCCACTTCTACAATACCGTCGAAGAAAACGAGTTGATCGTCTCGGCGCTCGATGAATTGCTGGCCGTTCGCAATTAGGCTAGGTGGAGACTCTGATTCCCCCTCTCCTGCGGGAGAGGGGGCCAGGGGGTGAGGTTATGACACTGGTCTTGCGCGAGGCGGACGTACGGGCCGTCCTGACGATGTCCGATACGATGGGCGTGCTCGACGCCGCTTTCCGTCGCCAGGCGGCGGGTGAGGCGCGCAATCAGCCGCGGCGGCGTGTCGTGCTCCCCGAGGCGCGCGGCGTGTTGCACGTGCTGGCCGCCTATGTGCCAGGAACGCCGGGCCACCCCGAGGCGGATGGTCCGGGCCTCGTTGGCCTGAAAGACTACAGCGCCATCGCGGGAAAAGTGCGTTTCCTCATCCAGCTCTTCTCGGCGGAGGATGGACGGCTGCTGGCGCTGATCGAGGCGGATCTGCTTGGCCAGATGCGTACTGGTGGGGCGTCAGGCGTGGCGACGCGCTACATGGCGCGCCCGGATGCGCGTGTCGTCGCTCTGATTGGCGCGGGCGGGCAGGCGCAGACACAGGCGCTGGCGATGCGTGAAGCGCGGCCTGTCGAAAAATTCCTGGTCTACGCGCGTTCTATAGAGCGGGCGCGCGCCTTCTGTGAAACGCTGGCGGCGGAGACCGGTGTCACCTGCTCGCCAGTTGAGGAGGCCGAACAGGCGGTGCGCGAGGCCGATATCGTCGTCACCGCGACGACGGCGCACGATCCCGTAGTGCTGGGGGCGTGGCTCCAACCGGGCCAGCACCTCAATGTCATGGGATCGAACTGGGCGCATCGCCGCGAGGTAGATGGCGAGGCTGTCCGGCGAAGCGATGTCGTGGTGGTGGATGCCCGTGATCAGGCGGAGATTGAGGCGGGTGACCTGCTGCTGGCGGCACAGTCTGGCGATTTCGCGATGGAGCGCGCGGTAGAGCTGAGCGAGATTGTGGCGGGTAAGGTGGTGGCCCGTCCGAATGCGGAGGCAATCACGCTGTTCAAGTCGCTCGGTATCGGGCTGGAAGATGTGGCGGTCGCGGGCTGGGTCTATGCGCAGGCGCGCGAGCGTGGGTTGGGGCAGGAGATCGAGCTACTGCCGTAACAATCAATCGCCTATGACGCGAGTACTGACGGGTCTACGAGAACTGGGGATGAATGCATGAGACTGGGTCTGTGGCGGGTCGGCGCGTTTGGGTTGCTTGTCGTCTTGCTGGCGGGCTGCGGGACTGCGGAGCCCGCTAACCAGTGGCAGAACGTCGGCCCGGCGAATGCGCAGATCAATACACTGGCGTCCGATCCCCACATCCGTGGCATCATCTTCGCGGGCGGCAGCGACGGCACAACGTATCTGGCGCGCGGCGACAAGTCAGGCGTCTTTGTGACGAGCGTGCAAAGCCCCGGCCACGGCCCAGTCAACATCATCTTCCCGAATCCCTACACTGAAGGAGCCGTCTATGCGGGTACCGCTGGCGGCTTCTATGCCAGCAGCGATTACGGCAACAAGTACACGGCGCGCAATAGCGGTCTGCCCGCCGAAGCGAGCGTCACCGCGATCACGACGGGCGCTGATGCCACCACGTTGTTTATCAGCGTCGCGGGCAAAGGATTCTATACGAGCGCCGACGGCGGCAAGAGCTGGAAAGCGGTCGTTCCGTCGACGGCGACCGCGTCACTGCCAGCCAACGCGGTGGTGCAGGCACTGCTGTGGGATGGCGCATCGAAGGCGTTCTATGCGGCGGTCTCTGGCGCTGGCACTGGAGTCTATGTATCACACGACGTCGGCGCAAGCTGGATCAAGGATGGTGACGGACTGCCCCCGAAGACCGACGCCTATGCCTTGCTACAACTGACATCTGGCGGTTCCACTTCCTCTGGCCCAACACTCTACGTAGGGTCCTCGTTGGGTGTCTACGCGCGGATGAGCGGCGCGACAGCTTGGAAAGCGCTCAACACTGGCCTGCCGACTGGAACGGTATACTCGCTGGCGACCTACTTTGCCACGCCTGGGCTGCTCTACGCGGGGACGGGGCAGACGGTGTATGCCAGCACCGATGGCGGCCAGCACTGGGATAAGGTCGCGGATGGTCTGGCGCATGCCATTCCCGCAATTGTCGTCGTACCCGGCCAGAACACTCCGACGGTGACGTTCGTCGCAGCCGGGCAGATCGCGCGCTATCCCGCCGTGGCGGGTAGTAGTGGCGGCATCCTCAGCACGCTGTTGTTGGTTGTGATCGTCGGGGCAGCGGCCTGGTTCGTCCTGGCGCGCTATCGGATCGTGCCAAGCCTACCTAAAGTCTGGCGACGGCTCACACGGCGCGGAGAGAGCTAGTGCAGTCCCCACTTGGCCTGGGCGGTCGTATGGGGACTCACACGATGGGCTACCTACACGTCGCTCAAGAGCCTTGCTTCACCTCGATAATCTCATCGGCGACCAAGCCATGCGCCTGGCGGTGTACCTCAGCGGCTGCCTCGGCATTGGGGGCTTCGACCAGGCAGAATACTTTGCCGGTGCCCTCATCGAACCAATACTGAAGATAGCGCACATTGAACTGCTCTTGGGTCGCGAGATCTGCCTCGTGAGCGCCCTTGACGGCCTCGGCGGTCAGCCCTTCCACATGCTTATGAATGTCCATATACAGCGGCATTTCCAGGTTCCTTTCTTCTCGT
>JAICKD010000591.1 GCA_025928125.1 Ktedonobacterales bacterium | reverse complement strand
TACCAGCCAACCGAGGCGCCGGCGCGACTGAGCGCCCATGCGTTACGCGCTCCCCTGGTCCTCAATCCGATGCTAAGCAAGCGGACGAATGACGTGGTGCTGCGCGCCATGGAGCTTGACCCAGCCGCTCGCCAGCAGACGGCGCGGGAGCTTTTGGATGAGCTTGCTGCGGCGCGGCGGGCGTTGACGCCGCGTGGCGCGATGTCGGGGACACCTATTCGCCGACATCCCAAAATGCCAGCGCAGGCCAGGGTCCAGAGTAGTGGGTGGCTCTGCGTGCTGTGCGGCGCGCACAATCGAACTGAGGCGCGGTTCTGCCAGCGCTGTGGTCAACCGCTCGAAGACCAGGATGTGGCCACGCGCGATGCCGATGTGCCTGACTTTGCCCTTGAGGATAGCACTCCGACGACGCCCGCGCCGCATCGGGTCGTCCTGGCGCCACCACAGCCGCAGCGTTCGCCCGACGTTGAGGCGCCACGTGAGATATCATTTGCGCTGACTGCGTCGAGCGGGCTGCCGCCAGTTTCGCCGACGCCGGAACGGATGCCGTGGAGCAGGCATTTAACCGTGCCGACAAGCCAGAATGAGGCATGGGTGAGCATCTTCGCGTTTCTGGCAATCGTCTGCGCGGCGATGAGCCTGGTGGCGCTCTTTGCGCTCCCGGCGCTGCTCTTTGCGATTCCTGCCATCATCCTCGGCTACTGGAGTATGCGCCAGCGACATATACAGTCAGAGTTTCGCTGGTTGGGGATGGGCGCTTTCGTCGTTGGAGTCCTCTGGCTGGCGTTCTGGATCGTGCTGCTTCTGACGGGGCGCGTCTAACGGTACGAGACCCAATGCGCATCGTAACCCGGCGCAATGTAAGATGCGTCCGCATGACCGAACAAGTCCACGACGTACCTGCTCGATGGGGTGGTACAGTCATAGGGCGATTTGTGGTTGTCTCTGTCCTGGGGCGATCCGTAGCAAAACAGTCGAACATCCCGCGTAAGAGCATGTGGCGCTCGGCGGAGATTCGAGATAACAATTGAGTTGAGTGAGGGTTTGAAGAACGATGAGTCATCAACGTAACCGACAACATGGGCGCGAACAACAACAGCAAAGGACGCGCCATCCACTGCGACTGGTGCCGCTTGGCGGACTGGGTGAGATTGGCAAGAATATGATGGCCGTGGAATACGGCGAGGACATCATTATCATCGATGCGGGCTTGATGTTCCCTGATGAGGAGATGCTTGGCGTCGATCTCGTTATCCCCGACACCACCTATCTGAGCGATAAACTGGAGCGTATTCGCGGCATCTTCATTACCCATGGTCACGAGGACCATATTGGCGGGCTGCCCTATGTGCTGCCGCGGCTCAACTTCCCGCCGGTCTACTCGCTCAAGCTCACCATCGGCCTGATCGGCGTCAAGTTGCGCGAGCACCGCCAGCTCGACCTCGCGACCCTGAATGTGGTAGATCCGACAACATCGGTACGCGCGGGCCAATTCACCGTGAGCTTCGTCCGCATCAATCACAGCATTCCCGATGCTGTCGCGGTCGTGGTGCGCACTCCTGTGGGCATCCTGGTGCATACCGGCGATTATAAGTTCGACTATACCCCGGTCGAACAGCCGCCCGCCGATATCGCGGGGCTGGCGCGGCTCGGCGAAGAAGGTGTGTTGGCGCTCTGTGGCGATTCGACCCGTGTCGAGTCGTCTGGCTTCACGCCGTCCGAGCGCGTACTGAACACGACCTTCGATGAGGTGTTCGCCCACGCGCCGGGGCGCATCCTGATCGCCACGTTCGCTTCGCTGATCTCGCGGGTGCAGCAGGTCATCAATGCGGCGGAGCAGCATGGGCGCAAGGTTGCGCTGGTGGGTCGCTCGATGGTCAACAATGCGCAGATGGCGATAGAGTTGGGCTATCTGCGCGTTCCCGCTGGCATGCTGATCCGCGCGGAGGATATTGGCCATGTGCCAGCCAACGAGCTGGCGATTATCTGCACCGGAAGCCAGGGCGAGCCAACTTCGGCGCTGACCCGTATCGCCAACGGCGATCATCGGCTGGTGCAGATACAGCTGGGTGATACCGTCGTGCTCAGCTCGACGCCCATCGTCGGCAATGAGCGCGCCGTCTCACGCAATATCGATAACCTGATTAAGCTGGGCGCCGACGTGCTCTATCAGGGCAATCTTCAGGTGCATGTCTCCGGGCATGGCAGCCGTGAGGAAGTCAAGCTGATGCTGGCGCTGCTGCGACCGCGCTATGTGATTCCGGTTCATGGCGAGTATCGGATGCTGGCGGAGCATGCCAAGGTCGCGGTGGAGATGGGGGTCGCGCCGGAGAATATTGTGGTGGCGGAGGATGGCGATGTGATCGAGGTCTCGCCGGACAGCGGCATCGAGATCGTCGATCACGTGCCGTGCGGCAATGTCTACGTCGACGGTCTTGGGGTGGGCGACATCGGCCAGGTGGTGTTGCGCGACCGGCGGCTCCTCTCCAGCGATGGCGTCCTCGTGGTCGTCGTCACAGTGGATAGCGATACCGGCGAGCTTGCCGCTGGGCCAGATATCATCTCGCGCGGCTTCGTCTACGAACGCGAGTCGGAGGGAATCCTCGATGGCGCGCGCTCGGTGGTGGAACGAGCTATCACGCGGCACACGCAGCAGCGCGGCCACGTGGTGGACTGGAACTTCATCAAGAACAAGATCCGCGACTCGGTCAGCGAATACGTCTACCAGCAGATCAAGCGCCGCCCGATGATTCTTCCGGTCGTGGTCGAGGTCTAGCGAACTGAGCGAGCGGAGGGTATATACCGGCCAGCGAGGGGAGAAGCTCACTGGTCGGTATGCACGAACGTGGGAGTGTTGATGCGTTCCCCTTCTACGTCAGAAGCTCCTTCATATGGGATATTGGCACAAAGTGTGGTCCGCCGCCCGCGTTGGGGTTAAATACGCTGCCACAGTGTTTGCAGTAGTAGAGCTGGTCCCACTTGTCCTTTGCCTT
>JAICKD010000826.1 GCA_025928125.1 Ktedonobacterales bacterium | reverse complement strand
GTCAAGCGCCGCGAAGATCCCCGGCTCATCACCGGCAAGGGCATGTATACCGACGACTTCAAGCTGCCCGGCATGCTCCACATGGTCATCCTGCGCAGCCCCTATGCCCACGCCCGCATCACCTCGCTGGATGTGAGCAAGGCGAAGCAGCTGCCCGGCGTGCATGCAGTCCTCACGGGCAAAGACCTGGTGGGGAAGGTCAATCCCATCCCAACCGCCTGGCTCATTCCCAACTCCGATCTCAAGACGCCCGCCTACCCGGCGCTGGCGACCGACTACGTGCGCTACACGGGTGACGCGGTGGCCGCGGTGGTTGCCGAGACGCCCGCCATCGCGCGCGACGCCCGCGACCTGATCGACGTGAACTACGAGCCACTGCCCGTCGTCACCGAGACCGAGAAAGCGCTGGCCGAGGGCGCGCCCCAACTGCACGACGAGGCGCCGGGCAATCAGGCGTTTCACTGGTCGTTCGCGAATGGCGACGCCGACGGCGCAATCAACAATGCCGAGGTGGTCGTCCGCCATCGGTTCGTGCAGCAGCGGCTCGTTCCCAACGCGATGGAGACGCGCGGCGCGTTGGCAAGCTGGCAGCCTGGCGCGGATGAGCTGACGCTCTATAACACGACCCAGAATCCGCATATTGTGCGCTTCCTCTGTTCGGTCACCAACAACATCCCCGAGAACAAGATTCGCGTCTTCGCGCGCGATGTCGGCGGTGGCTTCGGCAGCAAGATCCCGTTCTACGGCGGCGACGCGCTTACCGTCTTCGCGTCGCAGGTGACGGGGCGGCCCGTCAAGTGGATCGAGGATCGCCGCGAGAATTATCTGGCGACCATCCACGGGCGCGATCAGGTGACCGATGTGGAGCTGGCTGCCAAACGCGATGGCACGATGACCGGCCTGCGCGTCAAGGCCTATAGCAACATGGGCGCCTATCTCTCGACCGCCGCGCCCGGCGTGCCGACGTGGCTCTTCGCGCTGATCGTGCCTGGCTGCTACACAATTCAGGACTACAAGTGCGATGTCTGGGGCGCCTTCACCAACACCACGCCGACTGACGCCTATCGCGGCGCGGGTCGCCCAGAGGCAGCCTTCCTGATAGAGCGGATGACCGATCTGCTGGCGGGCGAGCTGGGCATGGACCCGGTGGACATACGCCGCAAGAACTTCATTCCCGCCGACGCCTTCCCCTATACTTCGGGCGGCACGCTGACCTACGATAGCGGCAACTATCAGGGGACGCTCGATAAGGCGCTGGAGATGGCCAATTACAGCGGCTTCCGCCAGCAACAGCAGCAGCTGCGCCAGCAGGGGCGCTATCAGGGCATTGGCCTCTCAACCTATGTGGAGGTCTGCGGCCTGGCGCCCTCACCCGCGGCAGGCGCGATGGGCTTCCAGGGTGGCCTCTGGGAGCCAGCGACGATTCGTATGTTGGCGACGGGAAAGGTCGTCGTGCTGACAGGAACGAGTCCGCACGGCCAGGGCGAGGAGACGACCTTCGCGCAGCTGGTGGCCGATCAACTGGGCGTCGCGGTCGAGGACGTTGACGTGGTACATGGTGACACCGGAGCCATCCCGATGGGCTGGGGCACGTATGGCAGCCGCAGCACGGCGGTCGGCGGCACGGCCATCTTCAAGGCGACGCAGAAGGTGATCGAGAAGGCGAAGAAGATCGCGGCGCACCTGCTCGAAGCGGCGCCCGACGACATCGTCTTCGATTCCGGCACGTTCCATGTGCAGGGCAGCCCGGATAAGTCTAAGACCATCCAGGAGATCGCCCTGATGGCGAACCTGGCGTGGAATATGCCCGAAGG
>JAICKD010000092.1 GCA_025928125.1 Ktedonobacterales bacterium | reverse complement strand
GCAAGCACGCCGTAGTCATGCGCCGTTAGATACTGGATCACCGGGTTGAATGCGGGCCGCGTCTGGCTCTCTGGCCCGCCGTGGACATAGATAACGACGGGAAGATTGCGCGGCTCTATCCCACGTGGCAGAAAAACGTAGGCGGGAATCTGGCGGTCGTCGAAGGTCGGGTAGCGCACCAGTTGTGGCGAGACAAACGCCTCGTCGGGAAGCCCACCACGCGCGCTCTGCGTCGCGGGCGTAAGCGTCTGGCTGGCGATATCCCAGAGCCAGATGTTGACCGCGTCATTGGGTGGAGCGAAGGTAAAGGCGAGGCGCGCGCCATCAGGCGACCACTGCGCCCCTACGACCACCCCCAGCGGCAGATCGGGGGATGGCAAGGCCGTCCGTCCCTCCCAGCCAGACGAGATATCAAAGAGTTCGACTCGTGAGGAGCCATCGACGTTGGTGACCAGCGCCAGCCGCTGGCCGTCGCGCGAGAGCGCCAGCCCTTCGGCGTCCCACTGGTCCTCGCGCAGATAGGTCATCTCCGCCGTGGCAAGTTCGAGCCAGGCGAGCGAGAGGAACTGGCGTCCGCGGTCGCTGAGCAAGTACAGCCCACGCCCATCTGCCGACCACTGTGGGGAAATATGGCGCGCCGGGCCATCTGAACCTGGGCTGATTACTGGGGTCAGTTGCCGGACCTCGCCAGATGTCGTATCAACCAGCAACAGGGCATTGCGCACATTCGAGTCGAAACGCTCCACCAGCACCGCACGCCCGTCAGGCGCATAGCTCGCGGGATAGTTCGTGCTGTCATGCTGGAGTAACAGGTGTGGCGCGGCGTCCAGATCGTCCACGGAGCGCTCGTAGATATCGAAGAAACGCGCATCGCGAGCATTGGTCGCGTAGACAATGCGCTTCCCGTCAGGCGACCATCCGTTGCTGGCGGAGCCATCCTCCTGCCCGCCGCCGAAGACGTGGATCACCTCTGGCTGATTAGTCAGCGGAATCAGCATTGTGTCCGTTGTGTTATCTCCGTCCCCGCCTCGGCTCACACGCATCAGGAAAAGCTGTGTGCGCTCGTTGCCACCGATGTCGCCGCTGATGATGAGCTGGTCATCGACCGGTGAGTACGATGCGCCCGCGATGCGCTCGCCACCAAATGTCAACTGCTCTGGCCAGGGAAGTGGTCTCTCATCGCCATCTCCTGATGCCACAGGTACGACCGCTACGCTCCAGACCTCAGCAACGCCTGTGATGTCGGTCAGGAAGGTAAGGCGACATCCATCAGGCGAGAAACTGGCGCCACTGGCGGCGCGTACGTTGAGATAACGCACGAAGTCGGGTAGATCGTGAGGCGCGCCACCGGTCGTCTTCGTCTCCATCTGGTCCTCACGCGCTGCGGTCATAGGATGCCTCCTGAAGCTCACACGAAGCGTAAAACTGAAGCGCAAACACAGCGTGCAGTAACGCACGCTGTACTGGGCTCATCGCACTCATAGCATAATCGGACACCGCTGCACAGTGGCAATCCGAGGTACCAGTGTGTCCATATACCCCTTCGGAGAGAGCCGAGCAGTACTCTTCATGAACTCGCGCCGCTCTTTGCCACCGCGTGCGCCAGGGAGAACGTTTCTCTTGGTGGCGCGCAGTGTATTGTTGGAAAAACCTCGTGAACGCCCGCTGTTTGCCGCGCCAGGACATTTCGGTGGCCTTCATTGACGGCAGAGCTTGCCACGCTTGTATCATGACTGAACCTGATCTGCCACGGTGTCAGAAATCACCGCTGGCTATCTCAAGCGATAGCTGAGCGCGCGATGACGCAAGCATCTCTAGCGACACAAGCAACAAGGATGTAGGCCCAAGCGCTTCCGAACTCCTGGGAAGGACTACCTCGTGACGCAGCACGGTTGGCAATTTGACGAGATGGACGATTCACCGCCGCATCGTAGCTGGCCAACCGGCCCACGAGGTAGCGGATCCAGCCGCCAGGAGGCGCGCCACTATCGGCCGTATGTGAAGCCCGAGCCTGGGGTGCGCAGCGTTCGCGGTGGAAATACCCCAGGTGTCTGGCGTACCGCGGGAAGCGACCTGCTGAATGACCAGGACGAAACTATCAGCCAGGTGAGGTCTCGTCCTCGCATTGGAATGGCTGTCGGCGCGGGCGCTGACGCTGACGTGAATACGGATGCAGAGACCATTTGGCGGAATCCATGGCGACAGTGGAGCGAATGGGACGAGCAGGACGAGTGGAGCCCTGATACATCCTCGTCTGGCAGAGCGCGCGAGGCGACAACCGCGCGGCCACTGGTCAACCGTGCGCTCATACGGCGCGACGACCAGCATGAACCCGGCGACGCGCACACTACGCACCCTACACTGACTATTATTCCGGCGACGCGGCAGCACGTCGTCCTGCCAGCCGCAAAGGATCAGCCCTCGCCCAGCCGCATGGGACGGACGGCCACCGGGGTGGTGCGGACCCTGCTGATCTCGCTCGTGCTCTATTATGTGCTTTCGTCTGGCCTGCAAGTGGTTGGCCAACCCGGTTTGCCACTGGCGCCGTTTCCTTGGGCGGCCAGCAATGGCGCATCTGGCGTCATCGCGTCCGTGGGAAGCGCCCAGACAGCCTATCGTTTTGATGGCAAAATGGCGAGCCGCGTGCGACCGATGACGCAGATGAAGCGCGTCGATCTTTATGACAGCAGAGCGCAATTCAGTCGGTGGGCTGGCTCCGCGTGCAGCGCGGCCTCGCTCGCCGAGGTCCTGACCTCCTATGGCCTGCCACATATGACCATCGGGCGTATAATCCGCGAAATGGGGGCCGATATCTCGCCGACCTGGGGGCTGCTTACCTACAACGCCTTCAACAAGGTCGTCTCCAAATATGGTCTGCGCGCGGACGTGTATCTCGCCAACAATCCGCTTTCCTATAAGCAGATGCTCTATTTGACCAATACGCTTGGTATTCCCGTTCTGGTCAATATGCGCGCGACCACGGGCTACTACCACTACCTCTCAGGCGGCCACATTCTGGTCATGACCGGTGGCACGAGCTCAAGAATCCGTCTCACCGATTCATCGTTATACTATATCAAGTCGCTGCCGATTGGCACGTACAATCAGATGGCGCGCCCTCGCAACGTGGTTATCGTCCCCAAGAACTTCCACTACAAGCTGCCACGATAACGACAAGGATGATATGGCTGGTTAGCTCAATCGCGTTCCCGGTTGAGCGCAGGGCGCTCATTTTATGTGTCAGCCGATAGAGGAAGCCGCATAGTAAACCGGGCGCCCTGCCCAGGAATAGATTCCGCGGCCAGCGTACCACCATGCGCCTCGACGATGCGATACGAAACGTAGAGGCCCAGACCAATACCCAGTGAATGGTGCCCTTTCACGTACCGCTCGAAGAGGCGAGGAAGCACTCCTGCTGGGATGCCTGGTCCATGGTCCTGAATGACCAGTGTTGCCCACTCTGGCGTTGTGACGCTCTCCGAATCCGTTTCCTCTTTCGGCTCGATATCAACTGATACGGAGACCGGCGTTCCAGGCCGCGTATGTTGTAGCGCATTCTCCAGCAGGTTCTCGATCACCTGCCGCAACCTCGCCGGATCAGCCTGTACGATGACGTGAAGATCTCCGTGCACTTCGACTGGTGTCCGTGGCGCGCTCAGCACCGCGGCGGTCGCAGTTACCAGCGCCGTGAGATCACAAACTTCTGGCTCAATTGCGAATAGCCCGTGATCGAGTCGCGCTGTATCAAGCAGGTTCATAATTAATCCTTGCAGGCGCGCGACATTGGCTAGAAGTATCTCAAACTCTTTTGACTCGCTCGTATTGCCCTTCCGCGCGACTTTGCGGCGTAGCAGTTGCAACCGTAAGGAGAGCGGCGTGACAAGATTGCCCAAATCATGGGCAAGGACAGTGATCAACTCATCGGCAGCCAATCGCCGTGCCTCCTCACCCGCCGAAATGGTCAGTTGCTCGACAAGCTCGGCTCGATGCACGACCAGCCCCACCCACCGGGTCGCCGCCTCAAAAAACCTTCGATCCTGCTCCGAGAACGCATCTTCCAGCGCTGAGGCAGCCTGGAGTACACCCCGACGCTCGCCGCCGACATCCAGTGGCGACACCAGCAGAGAGCGGACCCCAAGCTCCTCAGTGATTCCTGGCAGCATCTCTGGATCCCGGTCCGCGTGGCCCGTCGCATAGATCTCACCTGTCTGGAAAACCTTGACGAGCCGACCACCATCGGCAATCGCTATCCGATCCAGGCCAAGCTCCACCTCATGTTTCGACATGGGGGTATCGCTTAAACCGGCTACCTGCAACGTGTGATTCTCAGAATGGTAGAGAAAGAGGTCCACCTTTTCGGCGCTCGTCACCTGGCCTACAAGGTGTGCCGCGGCATTCAATGTGTCAGCCATGTTGGTTGCTTCAAGCTGGAGCAGTTGTTCAAGTGTCGTCAACAGGCGCACTGCTGAATCGCGCGATTCATCGCCATGTTCTTTGTGGCGATCTTCTTGTCCTGAATCCGCCATCGTGTCTTCACCGTTCCTGGGGCGCTCCGCCTATTGCGCAGGCTGGGCCATTTACTCGTCGCTCGAAATTTGCGCTCGTTATTGCAGTAGTGGCGCAAGGACTATGCCCTCAGGATGAGGAGGGGATGGCGAAAAGCCCAGCGAATCAGCCGTCCCACGTTGGCCGTGCCACGTATGCGGATTCTAGTCCTATCTTGAAAGGCTGTGGTATGATAATGGTATACCCCTACCCGGGGGGTATGGGTGTGAAAGCGAGGACGACGATGCAGGCCGACAAAGCCAGTGTACTCAAGCGGCTCAACTATATCGAAGGCCATCTGGGCGGCATTCGCAAGATGGTCGAAGAAGACAAATACTGTGTAGACGTCCTGCGGCAGACCTATGCCGTGCGCAAAGCTATCGAGAAGCTCGAGGCGATGATTCTCGAGGATCATCTGCACGGCTGCGTACCCGCAGGCATTCGCGAGGGACGCGAGAACGAGGTGGTCGAGGAGTTGGTGCAGCTCTATAACCTGGCGGGCAACCGGTAGATAGTAGATTACCTGGGTTCCGTATGAAGCAGCAGGACTGAAACAATGGCAGAGTTACAGGATCGCAGACAGATAAATTCACTGATAGAGCCAACACCGCAGACACCAGCGCCAGGGTCGCGGACCACGACACTCGCGGTGGAGGGGATGACCTGCGCGTCGTGCGTCCGGCGGGTCGAGCGTAGCCTCAGCAAAGTGCCAGGCGTCGCCGAGGCGAGTGTCAACCTGGCGACGGAGCGGGCCACCGTGACCTTCGCGCCAGACGAGACGACGCTAGCCGACCTGATTGGCGCGGTCGAAAAAGCTGGCTACGGCGCCGAAGAGGTGGCCGCCGCGCCAGCGCCTGTCGTCACCGCGACAGGGGAATATGAGCCGGATGCGGAGTCCGTCCGGCGGCAGCGCGATCTGGTCCGGCGGCGTAACACGCTCGTGCTGGGCATCGCGCTCTCGATTCCGGTCATCGTCCTCTCGATGTTCTTCATGAACCGCTTTCCCGGCGAAAACTGGCTGTTGCTGGCGCTGACGACGCCGATCTGGGCCTACGTCGGCTGGGACTTCCACCGGACGGCGCTGCGTGTCGTGCGGCACTTTGGCGCGAATATGGATGTGCTGGTGAGCCTCGGCTCGACGGCTGCCTTTCTGATGAGCGTCGTGGTAACCATCTGGCCGGACGTCGTCGGCATGACCACGTTCTACGACACCACCGCGCTAATCGTCACTCTGATCTACCTTGGCAAGTACCTGGAGGCGCGCGCCAAGGGTCAGACCAGCGAGGCCATCAAGCGGCTGGCGGGCTTGCGAGCCAATGTCGCCCACGTCGTGCGTGGCGGTCGCGAACTAGACCTGCCTCTCGAACAGGTGGTGGTTGGCGACGAGTTGGTCGTGCGGCCGGGCGAGAAGATTCCGACGGATGGCGTCGTGCTATCAGGCAGTTCGCCGGTGGATGAGTCCATGCTGACGGGTGAGAGTCTGCCAGTGGAGAAAAGCGCTGGCGAGACTGTCATCGGCGCGACGATCAATCAGACCGGCATGCTTCGCGTGCGCGCCACTCGTGTTGGCAGCGAGACGACGCTGGCGGGCATCATTCGGATGGTTGAACAGGCGCAGGGATCGAAAGCGCCGATCCAGCGGCTCGCCGATACCGTCTCCGGCATCTTCGTCCCGGCGGTCCTCGTCATTGCGCTACTGGCCTTCATGGGTTGGACTGTGGCCGGATATGTCTTTGGCTTCGCGCCGCAGGGCGTGGCTGAGGGTATGGCGGTGACGAGTCCGTGGATTGTGGCGCTGGTCGCGGCGATTGCCGTGCTGGTGGTCGCCTGCCCCTGCGCGTTGGGCCTGGCGACGCCGACGGCGATTATGGTCGGCACGGGCCAGGGCGCCGAGCAGGGTGTGCTCATCAAGGGCGGCGAGAGCCTGGAGCGCATCGAGGCGGTGAACGCCGTTGTGCTCGACAAGACCGGCACGATTACACGCGGCAAGCCGGAATTGATCGATGTCGTTGTGGCTCCTGACGCCGCCTTGACCGAGGATGAACTGCTGCGGTTGGCGGCGGGCGCGGAAAGCGCATCCGAGCACCCGTTGGCGTGGGCAATCGTGGAGGGCGCGCAGGCTCGTGGCATTCTGCCTGCTACGCCGGTAGAGCGGTTCGCGGCGATTCCCGGCGGCGGGATCGAGGCGCGCATCGCGGGTCATGATCTCTTTATTGGCACGCGCAGACTGATGGCTGAGCATGGCTTCGAGACAACGGACATCGAGGACACGCTGACTCCGCTGGAGGCTGCTGGCAAGACGGCCATGCTGGTCGCGGTGGATGGCGCCGTAGCTGGAATACTCGGCGTCGCCGACACGGTGAAAGTCGGCTCAGTGGAGGCAGTTGCCCGGCTCCAGGCGCGGGGAATCGCGGTCTGGATGATTACCGGCGATAATGGGCGCACGGCCCAGAGCGTCGCCGAGCAGGTCGGTATCCCCGCGAACAATGTGCTGGCGGAGGTCTTGCCCGATCAGAAGGCGATGCAGGTGAAACGGCTGCAAGCTGATGGCGCGGTGGTTGCGTTCGCTGGCGATGGCATCAACGACGCGCCAGCCCTGGCGCAGGCTGATATCGGCATCGCGATGGGTACCGGAACTGATGTCGCGATGGAGACGGCGGATATCGCGCTCGTCAAGGGTAACCTGCGCAGTCTGGTGACGGCGCTCGCCCTTTCGCGCGCGACGATGCGGAAGAGTCGGCAGAACCTGTTCTGGGCCTTTGCCTACAACACGGTGCTGATCCCCATCGCTATCGCGTCGCCCGCAATCCCGTTCTTGCGGGAAACCGCGCCCATCTTTGCCGCGGCGGCAATGGCGCTCTCGTCGGTCACCGTCGTGACAAATTCGCTCTCGCTGCGCCGCTTCAGCCGTAAGCGCGAGTCGTCGGCGGTTCCTGTCGCGCAATGAGCCGCTGCGCGAAGTGTTGCGTCGCGGACGTGATCTACGCCTGCGACTTCGAGACGTTGTATAGCGCTGGACCGCTTTTGGCCAGCGAGTTCGACTGGAGCATCTTCATTATGGCGATCACTCAGGAAGCCGTACTCTCCGTGCCGGATATTAGCTGCGAGCACTGTGTCAAGACGATCAATGGCGCGCTGGGCGCTCTGTCGGGGATTGAATCGGTGAATACCGATATCCCCACCAGGACTGTGCAGCTGCGATATGACCCCGCCCAGGTCTCGATGGAGCAGATCGAGGCGACGCTGGACGACGAGGGCTATTCGGTCGCGAAGTAGCCATCTGCCCGGTCTTGCCAAATTCCAAAGGAGGAGACCGATGAAAACCGTCACGTTTCCCGTCGAAGGCTTGAACTTCGCGACATGCGCGCGCAGTATCGAGAAGCGGCTGGGAGCGCTGGCGGCGGTCTCCGAAGTGGACGCCAGCTACGTCACACAGACGGTCACGATGACCTATGACGAACGGCATATCAGCGAAGCCACGCTACGTGATCTCGTCACGGACTGTGGCTTTGCCTGCGGCGGACCATTGACCGCCACGGATCAGCCACAGGCATCGTATGCAACCAACCCTTCTGCCGAAGGGACCATCCCAGGTATGCCGCACGAGCACAACGCGGCGATGGAACCCGCAGCGGATCACAGCGCTATGGCGCATGTGGGCATGGAAATGCATGGTGGGATGCACGACATGAGCGATCCGGCGATGGCGAAAGCCATGGAAGCCGATATGCGCCGCCGCTTTTTCATCGCGCTTGTTCTGACGATTCCGATCATTCTCTATTCCCCGCTCGGTGTGCATGTCTTGCGTGTCCAGATGCCATCGTTCGGCATCAACCCCAACTGGATATTGCTTATCCTGACGACGCCAGTGGTCTGGTATTGCGGCTGGACCTTTCATTCGGGGGCGTATCGCGCGCTACGCAACCGCGCGCTTGACATGAATGTGCTGGTCAGCCTGGGTGTGCTAGTCGCGTATCTGTTCAGCGTCTTCGCGACACTCTTCGCCCCAACAGTCGAGACGAGCTTCGACGCCGCCGCGATGCTGGTCACCTTCGTTCTCTTTGGTCACTGGAT
>JAICKD010000381.1 GCA_025928125.1 Ktedonobacterales bacterium | reverse complement strand
GTCTCTGCTTCGGCATAGGCGCGATTGAGTGTCTCTTCCGCGAATCCATTGATCTCGCCATGCAGGTCAATCACAGCGACGCGCGGCTTCTTGTGCCGGACGTACGCCTCAAGCGCTCTGGTTGGCATCGTCTTCCTCCTCCCGGGACATAATCAACTCAACGGTGTGATGGCTCTCATCGCTGCTCACGCGCAGTTCATCGACCAGATTGCGGATCAGAAAGAGACCCCATCCGCGCGGCGTCTGCTCCTCAGCCAGTTTTGCCTCCAGATCAGGCGTCTGTGACTGCATAGGCACAGGTTGGCCGCCGCCAGAGTCGCGAATACGGACGGCGACCTGGTGCGCAGACGACAGCACCGTCACTTCTACAGGCATATCCTCCCGGTATTGGTTGCCGTGCTCCATGGCATTCATCGTCGCCTCGGCCACAGCGGTCTTGAGGCGCTCGATGCGCTTCTCTGGCAGCCCAAGCTCGCGTACCGCAGCCTCCACATGGCGCATGGCATCGCGTTCGTTGCCAGGAGCGCTTGGGATAGGCCAGGTATCGAGCACGCGCCAGCCTTCGTCGCCTGTGTGGTTAGCGTCAGAACGATCGTTCATATGGCCATCTCCTGTGTGTTGAAGCGTGACCAGCGTTACGTCGTCTTCCTGCTCCCAGCCAATGCCGGTGAAGGAGCGCAGTTCGTTGAGCAGGTATTCAATCAAGGCGCCAGTGTTGCCATATTGCCCCACGAGCGCCATCAACCTAGGGAAGCTGAACATATCCCGCTCGGGATTATGCGCCTCGACCAGGCCATCACTATAGAGCAGCAACGTGTCTCCTGCGGCCATATGCATCTCCTTTTCTTCATAATGCATGTCTGGCATCAGGCCAAGGGGCATGCCAGTGGCGCGTAGTTCAGTCGAAGCCCCGTTGTGCGAAACGTAGGGCAGATCGTGTCCCGCGTTCGCGTATTGCACGCGACCGGTGGCCGGATCGAGAATCGCGTAGAGGCATGTGACGAACATTTTGGGCGGAATATCGGGGCAGAGCAGGTTGTTGGCGCGCTCCAACACCTCGCCCGGTGAGTCGCCGTGCTGTGCTGCAGTGCGCAACATGCTGCGGGTAGTCGCCATTACCAGCGCTGCGGGAACACCTTTGTCGGTGACATCGCCGATCACTAGCCCCAGGCGGCCATCGTCGAACTGAAGGAAGTCATAAAAGTCGCCGCCGACGGCGCGCGCTGGTTGATAGTATGCGCCGAACTGCCAGCCTTCGAGTTGCGGCAATTCCTGAGGCAGCAGTGTCTGCTGGATGATACGGGCGATGCGCAATTCCTGCTCGGTACGTTCGCGGGTGCGGGCTTCCGCCTGCTGTTCGCGCACCAGTTGCGCTACCCGGACGGCTGGCGCGGCCTGCGTCGCCAGGGTATTGAGCAGCCCACGGTCATCGGGCGAGTAGTCCTGCTCGCTGAGCCGCGGGCCAAGATTGAGCAGGCCTACTAGCTCGCCCTGACTGACGAGCGGAATCGCCAGAGTCACGCCTGCCGCGCGTAAAGCGTGCAGTGCGGGCGAATCGAGATGCAGTTTATCGACCTCCACCGCCCCTGGCGCGCTCAGAAAATAGGCCACGATGGGGTCATCGGGCGCAATGTCTATCGGCGGCGCCACCTGCCTCAGTCGCTCCGCTGGTTTGCGGCTTTCCACCGTCTCGCTCGTTTTGCGAGTTGGCCAGATTCGTTTCATGCTTTGCAGCAGTGTTGCCATTCTATCAGCCTCCCTCACGAGGTTCCCCAGCCATGTCTTACGCACTGAGCATACGCGAACGCCGTTCCGCAAGCGTTACAGGAATCGTTACGGGATAAGCGTTTTGGAAAGTGATCGTGGAGTATCTCGCATTGTACTATGTTGTGTAACGAATGAAACACAAGACTGGACGCAGGCGCGCGTTCGTGGTACACTGACTCACACACGCAAAGATGCGGCACTCTCCAGAGTCAGTTGCTGAGAGGGAGGCCAGATATGCGACCGGTCGTCCGGGTTCGAGCAGATCACACGAGCGTCTCTCTGCGTGTGCGGCAGAAAGAAACGGATAAGGCGCCAGGGGAATAGACCTCTGGCGCCTTCGCTATTGCTCGGACCATCACATGTTGAATGAACCGAACCGTAGAGCAAAACTGTATGACAGATGCGTAGTGCGTGAGCCACCGGGCGTCGTGGCCTGGAGGAGCCATCAGACGGCCAGCAGTCAAGCGCTATGTAGCCGGAGTTCACCAGCAAAGCGATCTGTGTGAGTTTGTTTGTCTGAATCAGTGAACGCAGGGAAATTCCAGCACTGGTAGGCTGGTAGCGAACCGGTGTCAGGCGAAGGCACACGAAAGAGGGTAGAGCCTATGCACTCCAGTATGATTGGAAAGATTGCAAAAGCAAAGCAGTATGCTCAGGAACCCGAACGCATGCAGTTTACTGCTTTTGAGGCGACCTTCCAGGGTGAAAACGATATCCATACCGTCTCGTTCAAAGAGGGGGCGTGGCACTGCACCTGCCGCTTCTTTGCCGATTGGGGTACATGCTGCCATACCATGGCTGGCGAGCGCATACTTGGCGTCTCGATTCCCGCGGAACACCGTCAGGGTGAGCCACTGAGCCTGAACTACGCTGGCACCCATAAGGGCCTTTAACCTCGTCAAGAGTAGCAATATAGACAAAGTAAGGCCGCCTCACATATTGTGAGGCGGCTTCGTCGTGCCAGAGGGCGCATGGTCATCTCGGTAGTGACACTGGTTGGAGCATTGAATCATGGGCGCATGTGGATGAGGTTGCCATCGTGGAGCCGTTTCGGGTCGCTTTCTGTGATTCCCTAGCTTAACACGAAGTGCAGCACGATGATGACGGTGAACATGAGCGCCGCAAGGATGCCTGTCAGGCGAAGATCGTGTAGCACATAGCGATAGTGTTCGGCGGTAACCATGTTGGCCTCGCGAATCCTGCGCATTTCCTTGGCGCGCGCGACGCGACGCTCTTGCTCGCGTGATGCGTATGCGCCCTGGGATGGGGCCGCTGGCTTTGCGCCAGGTTTCGCGTTTGCGGTAGCCGGACGGGTGGCAGTCGCGGTTCGACCGGCGCTCTTGGGCGCCGACGACGATGCGCGGGGTGTGGATGCGGCAGATGGTGACGGCTTGGGAGCAGCCGTAACAGGGGTATCCGCCGTTGACGGAGTTGCCTCAACGCCAGTTGCGCCAGAGGCTCGCACCAGCGCTACATTCTGAGACCTTGCCGCTGCCTGCGACCGGCGGGCCGCCTGTGCCTTATGCGCGGCCGTAGACTTCTTTGGCATTCCGTGTACTCCCTGTACCCCTCTGTATGTCTGTCATCCCTTAGTTACTCGCCCGCGGCGCCTGCCGCGAATCCCTCGCGGCCTCGAACACACACATTCTCAGTCAGTATAACCCAGACATCCAGGCCACGCAAGCAGTACCGCCCTCATGTCATGCATGAATTCGCCGGTATCATGGTACACTGGCGAGTGTGCAACTCGCACCACTGCCTGAGATGGCGCATGGACAATTGGCGACTAGTTTGAGACGAACTCGAAAGGACGAACTCGCGATGGGCCTGACACACTTCGACGAATCGGGGCGCGCGCGCATGGTTGATGTTAGTGCGAAGGCCGATACCGCGCGGGAGGCCACTGCCGCCGGGGTCGTGCGCATGCGATCCGAGACGCTCGCGCAGATTCGCCAGGGGTCCATCGCGAAGGGTGACGTTTTGGCAGTGGCGCAGGTGGCTGGGGTCATGGCTGCCAAGCAGACGCCGCAGATGATTCCGATGTGCCATACGTTGCTGCTGACCGGCGTTGACCTTACGTTCGCGCTAGAAGATGGCGATGCGGGCGAGGGGCGTGTGGCCATCTCCGCGACGGTGCGTACGGTCGGCAAAACGGGCGCGGAGATGGAGGCGCTGGCGGCGGTGAGTGTCGCCGCGCTGACAATCTACGACATGTGCAAGGCGATTGATCGCGCGATGGTGATAGACAACGTGCGCCTGACGCATAAGAGCGGAGGCAAGAGCGGCGATTATATGCGCGAAGATGAAGGCGCGGGTTCAGGCCAGTCATAAGCCGAATTCTGTTCCGCGGGCGCCTTACGGCAGCCACGGCGACAATCATCTCTCTAGGACGACAGTTGCCTATCGCCTCAAGCAGCCAACCCGGAGGTAGACGGGCGAGCCACCCGCGAGCAATCGGCCTGAGCCAATTGCTGCTCCTCCTGCACGGCCTTGCTCCAGATGGGGTTTACCTCAGCCGACCAGTCACCTGGCCGCTGGTGAGCTCTTACCTCGCCATTTCACCCTTACCTCGGCGGGAAGCAAGCTCCCACCTGGCGGTATGTTTCTGTGGCACT
>JAICKD010000316.1 GCA_025928125.1 Ktedonobacterales bacterium | reverse complement strand
TCTTCGGGGTCAAGCAGGAATGGGACGCTGAGGTGACCGAGACGACGCCCGACCACCGTGTCGCGTGGCGGAGTGTTTCAGGTGCGCCCAACGCCGGAGTCGTCACCTTCGCCGAGCGCGCACCAGGTGTCACCGATGTGCGGGTGTCCATGGAGTATACGCCGCCCGCTGGAACAGTGGGTAAGGCGCTTGATAAGCTGACGCAGACGACCCAGCGCGAGGTTAAAGAGGATCTGCGCAACTTCAAGCGTCAGGTGAGCGGCGAGACGCCCGAAGGACTCTTGCAGCCAGAGCAGGGTCCTCTCGAGCCAGGTTCAGTGCTTGCCTCGCTTGCGGGACCAGTGGCGGGCGCGGCGATTGGCGGTCTCTCGGTCTATCTTCTGCGGCGCCAGGTCGTCGAGTCAATAGTCTGGAACCGGCCCGCAAGCTGGGTAACTGTTCCGCTGGCGCAGGCGACGCGCTGGAGCATGGGGGCGTTCCAAAGCCCCATTGCCACGGCCCAGCCCGTGTCGCGGCCAGCCTCCATACTGAGCTGGGCGATGGCTGGAGCGACAGCCGCCAGTATCGCTGCCTCCGCCGCGCTGCGGCTGACCAATCGCAGGCGTGACGCGCTCTTCGTTGGCCAGTGGGCGCCGACCTTCCTTGGATGGAGCCTGCTCGCCCGGCTGATGGGCCACCGAGGCACACGCCACGATCTTGGCGCGAGCGTAGCAAGCTGGTCTATGCTGGGAGCCTCACTGGGCTCCATCGTCGCCTCGGCTGTCCAGCATCTGCGCGGCAGGCGCAAGGATGGGTTGTTCATCGGCCAGTGGGCGCCGACCTTTATGATCGGGTCATCGCTCGTCCGGCTTTTCAACCGCTAGGCGAACACGGCGTTCCCATACTGGGAAAGAATGGGCCGGGGTGGGATCTATCCCTCTTTCTCCGGCCCATCGTTATGTGTTCGCGCTTCTCCTACACTGGCTGCTCGACGGGGAGATTCCGTGCTAGTATGAGGCGCGCTACGGACTTACATCGAACGCGATCTCAAGATAAGCGCCAGCATTTATAGCGTCCACCGCGCTCTGAATACGTCCGATGTGTTGCCGAATTTTTGGCCAGGAGGTTGTCTTCAGAACCAGGATAGCCAGATGACGCCCCGTGAGATTCTGTTGAAAACGAAGGTTCTGGTCGGTTGTGATGAACAGGTCATAGCCTGCGCGCTCAGCCGCCGCGAGCAGAACACCATTCTTGAGCGTAGACCATCCTTGTTCATACACCGTGTCCACACTATGTCCTGCGAGTTGACGGCGTAGAGGTTGCGGCGTTCCCTGGTCAAACAGAATCCTCATGGAGCTACGGGACTCTGCAACGCATGAACCTCATAGTCCAAAACTTCGTCCACCTGCTCCTTGGTAACGCCAGGAAACCAGGCAAGAAACTCCGTGACTGTCGCCCCATCGCGCAGGTTCTCAAACAGCGCTGCCACGGGGATGCGTGTGCCGCGAAAACGCCACGCGCCACTGAGAATATCTGGCGACCGCTCGACGGCAGTGAGGTGTTCAAGCGATTGTTGGTCCACGTCCCACCCTCCTTAGAGCTATATTCAGTGGCATCATACCATGCGTTCCAGGCCTGTGCCGGTACGAAATTACAACAAAAGCCGAGAGCGACGTATCGCACTCCCGGCTCTTTGCTTGTATGACAGATTACTCCGCTACACCGGCTGTTCTGCCAGTTGCTGCGGCGGCTGCTCGACTGGCGCAGGCTGCTCGACGGGGAGCTTGCGGCCAGGGAGCCACCAGTTCCAGCGACCCAGCAGCCGCATCGTCGCGGGGACTAGCAGCGTGCGGATGATCGTCGCGTCGATCAGCACCGCCAGCGTCATCCCCAGGCCCGTCTCCTTCATGATGACGATGCCCGTGAAGATGAACGAGCCAGCCACGATGATGAAGAGCAGCGCCGCGTTGGTAATCACGCCGCCCGTCTTCTCCAGCCCACGCGCCACGGCGTAGCGGTTGTTGTGTGTCCGCAGCCACTCCTCGCGGATGCGCGAGAGCAGGAAGACCTCATAGTCCATCGAGAGGCCGAAGAGGATACAGAACAGCAGAATCGGCACCGTGCTGTCGATGAACCCGTTCGAGGTGAAGCCAAGCTGCGTGTCGAAGTGGCCCTGCTGGAAGATGAAGACCAGCACACCATACGCCGCGCAGACTGAGAGCACGTTCATGACGACCGCCTTGAGCGGCAGCAGGATGGAACGGAACATCAGCAGCAGCAGGATGAAGGTCGCCCCCAGGATGAAGGCGATGGACTTCGGGAAGTTGCCGTAGAGATAGCGGTTGAAGTCGAGGCTGATCGCCTGGAAGCCGCCCACCTGCATCGTCAGCCCCTCGGCGCCTTCGCCGTAGTGGCCGCGCAGGTCGTCGATCAGCGCCTTGCCCTCGGCGCTATCCACCGGCGCGTTCGTGTTGAGTGTGATCAGCGTGATGTCTTTATCGGTGGTCGAGCCAACCACCTGCGCCAGCGCTGGATTCTGCGCGTAGGCGCCCGACGAGTAGAGCGCGATGAGCTGTTGCGTCGGGATTGCCTGCCCGCCTGCGCTTGCCATCTGCGGCAGCATCGTCAGGCTGGTCACGCTGGCGACATGCGCGCGGCCCGCCAGCCAGTGCGAGAGGCTATCCAGCTTCGCCAGGTTGCCCTCTGTCAGCATGCTGGAGCCGTCGGGCGTCGTCGCGATGATATAGACCGGGTCCTCATTGGTGTTGGGGAACTGCGCGTTGATGAGTTCGATGCCCGTCCGCGCGGAGGCGCTCTTGGGCAGCGAGGATGAGGTCGGCGTGCCGATGCTGATCGAGAGAATCGGCCAGCCAAGCACCACCAGCAGCGCGCAGACGCCGATGATAATCAGAATCGGGCGGCGCATCACCGCCAGCGCCCAGCCGTGCCAGAAGCCGCGCTGCTCGCCGTTCGCAGCGATCTCGTGGCTTCGCCGGGCGACCAGCTTGCCAATCAGCGGGACACGTAGCGCGTTCACCCGGTGGCCGAGCACGCTCAGCAGCGCCGGGAGCAGTGTCAGCGCCGCCAGCACCGCTGCCCCAACGACACACATGCCGCCCAGGCCAATCGAGGTCATGAACTGCATGCCGATCAGCAGCATGCCCGCGAAGCCAATCATCACCGTCAGGCCGCTGAAGAGAATCGCCTCGCCCGCCGTCGAGACGGTCCAGGCGACGGCGTCCCGCACCGAGCGACCGCTGCCCAACTCCTCGCGGAAGCGGCGCGTCATGAAGAGGCTGTAATCAATCGAGATGCCCAGGCCCACAATCGTCGCGACGTTGAGGACGAAGACGCTCATCTCGTTGTGCGCCGCGATGGGATAGATAACCGCCATCGCCACCGGCACCGCCACCAGCGCCAGCGTCAGCGGCGTCAGCGCGGCCAGCAGCGAGCCAAAGACGATCAGCAGCACCAGCAGCGCCACCGGCAGCGCGAACATCTCGGCGCGCTCGGCGTCGTGTTGGGTGATCGAGGTAAACTCGGCGTAGATCGCGGGGCTACCCGTCAGATAGACCTTCGCCGGGCCAGCGGCTGGGCCGCTCGGCAGCATGTTTGTGATGTCAGGGATCTGCTGTTCGACGTAGTCGGAGGTTTTGTCGAAATTCACCGCAATGTAGGTGGTGTGGCTGTTGTCGTCGGGAACGGCGATACTGACGTCCGTGACATGGGGATAGTCGCGGAACTTCGCGGCGATTGTGTTGACCTGCCCCTCATAAGCCGGGTCTGTCACGGCAGTGTCGTCGGAGTGGAAGGCGACGAGCAGCGTGGATGGCGGGGCATGCAGGCGGTCCACCAGGGTGTTGCTGACGCCGACGGACTCGCTGTTGTTGATCGAGTAGCCGCCGCCGGTCAGCTTGGAGGTCAGTTGCGCGGCGAAGGGCAGGCTGACCGCCAGCCCAACAGCCCAGAGCGCGATCACTACCCAGCGAAAGCGGTAGATCATGTGTCCATAGTTGAACCCAAGCCGGTAGAGGCCATGGGTGTGCAGTTTCCCATCGCTCTCGGCGCCCGCAGCCTCGCCAGCGGCGACGACCGCGTCGTGGGGTTTCTCTTGCAGTTGCATTGTCAGTCAGCCCTCCCGAAAACAGCCCAGAGGCTTTCGCTGCAATCCGCCAGGTCGGTTCCAACCGGCTGGCAATCCATATATCGTCCTATCGTGGTTTTCTGAATACCCCGCGAAGCGATCGCTATCGTCCTTCGGTCTGCCACATCTCTGCTACGGCTATTTCCAGTATGTCCCAGAGCGCGTCCAAAGCCCGACACAATCTATGCAAGAGCATGCATCCCGCGTGCGCAGCGGATGCGTTCGACAGGTTAGCCCGACAGATTATACGAACACAGCCGTGGGGAAACCCTCCATCCTTTGGAGTATTTCTGATGAGATTTGTGTCACAGAAATCGCTCCGTAGCGGATTGTCTGCCGCGCGAAATGAACAGTTGCCAGGCGCTCAGCAGTTGCTTATACTGTAGGCGCCTGCCCCCGAAGGCGCGGAAGGGAGATGGGCAGGGCGGCGTATAGGCGTATGCGCATACAGGTGGAGAGTGGCATGACGGTAGCCGCGAAGGACTATATTGGCCGCGTGCTCAGCGGCTATCGGCTGGTGGCGCTGCTCGGCGCGGGCGGCGCGGGCGCGGTCTTCCTGGCCGAGCGTGTCGATGACCCCTCGATCCAGCGGGCCATCAAGATCCTGCTGCCAGATGATGAGTTGCCCGCCCCCGAACTCACCTCCTTTCAAACGCGCTTTCTCCGCGAGGCGCAGGCAGTCAGCCAGCTGCATCACGCGCACATTCTCCCGATCCTTAGCTACCACGCCGAGGCCAGCGGGCTGAGCTACATGGAGCTTCCCCTGATGTCCGGCGGCACGCTCGCGGGCAAGATGGCGGCTGGACCGCTGCCACTGGAGGATGTCGCCAGCTATCTGCGCCAGATCGCCAGCGCGCTCGACTATGCGCACCGCCAGGGCGTGATTCACCGCGACGTGAAGGGCGCCAATGTGCTGCTGGACCGCGACGGCACTCCCCTGCTGGCGGACTTTGGCATCGCCCGTATCTTC
>JAICKD010000237.1 GCA_025928125.1 Ktedonobacterales bacterium | reverse complement strand
TTGCGCCCTATCGGACGGTGTTTGGGTTGGTCGCGGGCGCGTTCCTGCCGGTCTATGGCATCGCGGCGCTGGTGGGTCTGCTCGGCTTCTTCGGGCCAAAGCTCGTGGGCCTCTTCGCTCGCGGTGGGTCGCACGAGGGCAAAGAAAAACCTGCCCCTGCGGCGATGGCACGTGGCGCGGGCATGACGCCGGACGCGACGGCGCCGTATCCTGCCCAGGCGGACTACGGGCGATCACCCGGCTATGGCCAACGTCCTGATTATGGGCAGCAGCCGGGCTACGGGCAGCAACAGCGCCCCGATTATGGGCAGCAACAGCCGGGATATGGGCAACCACCAGGCTACGGGCAGTCGCCCGACTATGGTCAGCAGCCAGGTTATGGACAACAGCCTGGGTATGGGCCGCCACCCAGCTATAATCAGCCGCCGGGCTACGGGCAGCAGCAACCCGGTTATGGCCAGCAGCGGCGGCCGGGCTATGGCGGGCAGCCAGGGCAGGGGTCATCCGACTGGGACAACACGGAGCCTGACACGCGGCGCGGCAATCAGCCGCCTCCGGGATGGTAAGCATCATGCACATTGGGGCGTCATACATTCCAGTACTGGGTGTGTCTCGCCCTCGAGCTATCACGCCATCCTGAGAGGAGCCATCGCATGACGCGCATCGCCGTCATTTCCGACATCCATGGGAACTGTGTCGCGCTCGACGTTGCGCTGGCCGATATCGACCGCGCTTCGGTTGACCAGATCGTTTGCCTGGGAGACGCCATCCAGGGTGGCGCGCAGCCCGCGGCGACGGTGCGGCGGTTGCGCGAGCTGGCATGCCCGGTGGTGATGGGCAACGCCGACGCCTGGATGCTGACCGGTGTGGAGACGGGCGGCGAACCGACGACCGAGACGATGGAGCGGGTTCGTCAGTGGTCGCTGGCGCAGCTCTCAGCCGATGATCAGACGTTCATCGCCGCGTTCGCGCCGACGGTGACGATTCCGCTCGCGGCGGAGCGCGCGCTGCTCTGCTTTCACGGCACGCCCACATCGTTCGACGAGATTCTGCTGCCGTCAACGCCCTCCGAGGAGGTGCGGCGCGTGCTCGACCCCTACGCGCCCGCGATTCTGACTGGCGGCCATACCCACCTGCAACAGATTCGCCAGTTGAGCGAGACGTTCTTTTTCAACCCCGGCAGCGTGGGCCTGGTGGGCAACTATGAGCTTCCCGAGGAGCGCTATCGTCGCGAGCCGTGGGTCGAATACGCCATACTCAGCGCGACGGATGGCGCGATAAGCCTGGAGTTTCGCAGGATACCGCTGCCGATGGAGGCGCTACGCGAGGCGCTGGCAACCAGCGGGCATCCCGATGCGGAGCGAGTGTTGCATGAATACGGTCTCTAAACGTCGTTACTCGAATTGGCCGATGATCTTGGGTAGCTCGTCGAGGCGGGTGATGCGCGCGTCTGGCGCGGGTAGTCCCGCCGCGAGGTGTTCTTCTGCCGCGCTGATCCAGCAGGTACGCCATCCGGCGCCTGCCGCCCCAGCGATATCGTTGACGAGCGAATCGCCGATGTACCACGTATGCTCTGGCTGGCTCGCGGAGATGTCGCATGCCAGCTCGAAGATGCCCCGCTGGGGCTTGCGTATCCCGACCGTTGTGTCGCCCGAGACGATGCGCCAGCGGAAGAAGCGTTCGAGCTGGAGCGCCGCGATGACCGCATGCTGCGCGTCGCTCGGCCCGTTGGTGATGATCCCCAGCGGATGCCGCTCGGCGAGATATGCCAGCGTCGATTCCGCTCCGGGAGCAAGCTCCTGCGTCGCGGCCCAGGCGGCGGCGAGTGAACGCGCGCACGACGCGACCACTCGTTTGGGGGCGGGAGCGCCACAGGCCGCCAGCGCGCGCGCCAGGCATCCGGCGGTTGTGGAATGGCCCGGCGCTTCGAGCGCTTCGCCCCAGGCGCGCAGGAGCTTCGTGGTGTCTACTAAAGGAGAATCTACCAGCGGCGCGCAGCTTTCGAGGAATATCGAAAGAAACGGCGCGCGCGGGCGGCAGAGCGTGTTATCGAGGTCGAAGAAGAGGGTTGCGGACACCAGCAGACCTTCCTATGGCGCGCTTCATGCTTACATCTATCCGTATCGTGCGCCTGTCTATTGTAGCTCGCGAGGGCCATAACGTCCCACGGACACCGAGACTGGATGTTTGATCGTGCGGAGTTGTGATAAAGTAGTGACCAACACGCTTCATGGATGATCCGTAGTAACTCGTAGAGGATGATTGCTGGAAGGGAGGAAGACGGTGAGCGCAACAGTCGTTCTCGCCGAGTACGATCCCCACTGGCCCGAGCGCTACGAATACGAGAAAAACCGTATTCTGCACGCCCTGGGCAAGCGCGTCGTCGCCATCGAGCATATTGGCAGCACGGCGGTGCCGGGCCTGGGCGCGAAGCCGATCATCGATATCATGGTGGCCGTACACTCCCTGGAACATGATCTCCCAGCCTGTACCGAGCCACTGCGCCGCCTCGGCTATGAGCATGTTGACCGCGCCGACTTCACCGATAGCTGTTTCTTCTGCCACGGCGTCTGGGGGCCGAGCACGCGCCACCTGCATATCACCGAGTATGGGAGCGCCTTCTGGAACGAGAAGCTCCTCTTCCGCGATTTCCTCCGACTCCACACCGACACCGCCGCCGAATACTTTACCCTCAAGCGCTCCCTCGCCGCACAGCACGCCGCCAACCGCACCGCCTATACCGACGCCAAAGGCTCCTACATCCGGTCGGTGGTGAATCGCGCCCGTTCCACGGCCGTGGCCTCCAGCAATTATTCCCAGAACGCTCGAGTAGAAAGACATTTGCCCAAGTGAGCACGAGTCAGCCCGCCACCGCCAGCGCGCCCTGGCCCGCCGATGTCATCCATGTCAACGAAGATGGCTGGGTGCTGATCAATCGTGGCAGCCGGGATGGCGTCGCAGTGGGACTGCGCCTGCTGGTGGTGGGGACGGGCATTCGCGATCTGCACGATCTGTTCGCGCCCGACGCCTCCTCGGAGACACAGCCACCCGCTCTGCGCATCCGGCGGACGTACGAGCTGCTGGAGGTGGTCCACGCCGAGGAGAACTGCGCCGTTGCTATCGCCACCCGCACGCCTGCGGCACGTCGCCCGACGGTCTATCGCGGCCCCGAGGGCGAGTTGCTGGTCTGGGTCCCCCTGCCAGAGGGCTATACCTGGCCGCCGCCCAATAGCGCGTCCGATGCGCAGCAGCCAGAGTCGCCACCCTGGGCGTCCGCGCCAGATGATGACGCCGCGACCGATGACGAGTCCGCAGACGACGGAGACGCCGATGCGCCGCCGGAGCGCGCCCCGCAGGATGACGAGCCATGGGAGGAGGCGCTGCCGCTCAATAGTGTCAGCGTCGGCGATACCGTGCTGCCCGCCCTGCCCGCGACACCATCGTCGCCCTCCGCGCCGCACGCGCCCGCCTCGTCGGCAGACGCCATCGGCGCCATCGGCAGCGCTTCCACAGGGGCGCACGACCCGACTTCGTCCTTCGAGATGGGGCGTACGTACGACTGGATGAAGAAGCCCGGCGAGTGAGGATGGCTGGCGGTTAAACCCGCGCCGGAACGGCCTCGCTTTGCTGCGCTCGCTCCGCCACAAAACCCGCCTGCGCGGGTTACAGCCCTGAGGGGCTAGCGCTAGCGCTAGCCCTCTAGCACACTTGATTGCGCGATTCCGTCTTCATAAGCAATGAAGACGTGTTCGGCGACCAAGGATAGTGGTAATGATGGTGAGTGGCCAGTCTTCCCCTGTGCGGATTTTCCAGGCGATACTGCGGGTCATCTGCCCCAGCGCGATGCTTTGCCTGTTGGCGCTCGCGTGGTTCGCTGGGCGGGCGCCAGCCGCTCATGCGTCGGGTGTGCCGTGGTGTCCGAATCCATTGCCGGATGAGCACGCGCCCACACGGCCCGCGATTCACCTCAACCGCACCGAAGGCCCCGTTGGCACGGATCTCACGGTGACAACCCACGGTTGGCGTCCCGGCGCTCATGTGGCGCTCCACCTCGACGCACGCGACCCAAAGACAGGCGAAATGTATACTTTCATCCCCGATCTCGCGAAGGGTACGGTTGGGCGCGATGGAGCGATTACGCTCTCGTCGCTCGACGCGCCATCGTTCTTCTGCGTGGACATGTATAGCCGTGATAACACGGATTACAGTTTCGACGCATCAGGTGGCACAACGGCCTTCTTCGTGCTGGTGTCCGATCACGGCGAGGTGAGCGCGCCTATGGCGTTCAAGTATCTTCCCGCGCCTACGGTTGCGATACATGATGTCCACTGGCCCGATGGCGCAACGGTTGGTTCGTCAGTCACCGTCTCGGGGTCAGGCTGGGAGGCGCACGAGCCGCTCACGCTCACCCTTATGACTGGCGACCCGACTACCCTGCGGGAGCAACCCTACGCCACACGAACCCAGGTGACGACCGACGCGCAGGGGAACTTCCTGACGGGCTACCCGCTGGATGCGCGGCTGCGCTGGAACATCAACGTCTGGCTGGTTGTGGAGGGCAGCGGCTCGCACTTCGGGGCGCTCACCGAGTATGGCGATCTCTTTCTCTCGCCTGCCATTCAGCCTACCTTCCAGGTGGATCGCACGATGGTCACGCCAGGGATGACACTCACAGTGAGCGGGAAACACTGGTATCCCGGCGACACGTTTACCATCAAGTATTGCAATGCCCACTGGCAGAATGGGAACTGGGTCGATGGGCCAAATTGCGGCAAAGAGGCCAATCCAGCGCTGGGGACGGTGACGGTCGGTGCGGATGGGCGCATAGACCAGCAATTCACCATGCCCGACGACGGCCCGCCGCGCACGATCCTCGTCCGGGTCAACGAGGTCACGGATGCCATCAATGTCCACCCGATACCGGTGCAGGTGGTGGATCATATGCCCACATGGGACGATATTCACCCGCGCGTGGCGGCAGTGCGCAACAAGCTGGTTGGCTCGCTGCCATTCACCATCCCGGCGGCGCTGGCGCTGGGCGCGCTGGCGTTCTTCGCCATCCGCCGCTGGCGTGTGCGGCAGGCTCCGCGTGCTTAGAGGCTGTCCGTCGCGCGCGGGATCGCGTCGAGCTTTGCGCCAGGGACGCCATGCTGGCCGAGGAAGAGGCAGAGCTGGGCCGCGTGCTCCTGGACGTGGCGCATCGTGTAGAGCAGCAGCTCCAGATAGCTGATGGGCTGCCCTTCTGACCAGGGATACTCCACGGGTCGGCGCGCCTGCTCGTCCGTCAGCGCCGCCAGCGTGGAGTGGCATTTCTGGCGCACCGACGCGAGATAGGTGCGTAATTCCTCCCTGGTGTAGGGCTGTCCGGGCTGCGCCTCACGGGAATCGAGCACGCCCTGGGCAAAGGGAGCCGGTGGCGCGAATTCCTCCTCTGGGACGCCCGAGAGATACAGGTCGAGCCAGACCAGCGTATGAAATGTTACATACCAGAACTCCGCGAACTGCGGCGGGAACTCTGGCGGCGGGGGATCGGGCCAGAGAGGCTCCTGCCAGAGCGCGTCGGGGCAGGCTACCAGAGCCTTTTCGAGCATGTCGATAGCCGCGCCAAATTGCGGCCACAGCGCGGTATTCCACGTGGTCTCCATGTATCCTCCTACTGACATTGGCGCTACTCATGCCCTGGGTTGAGTGTAGCGCCGATGCGCTCGATCTGCTTGACGTGCGGACGTTCGTGGCGCGCCAGCCGCTGCGCATAGGACAGCACGGTCAGCGTCAAGGGCTTTCCCGCCCCAGTGACGATGGCCGAGCGCGCCCAGCCATCGGGGGACAACGGCTTCAGCACGGCCAATAGCTCGGCACGTTGCGCGGCAAAGGCCTGTAACGAGAACCGGAACTCCAGCTCGCGATAGTTCGTCTGCTCGATCCAGGTGCGGGGATTGACCGCCCGCAGCGTTGGCCTGTCCTCGGCAAG
>JAICKD010000255.1 GCA_025928125.1 Ktedonobacterales bacterium | reverse complement strand
TTCTCCTTGTCTCCTCGGATGCTACTTGATAGTTACAGAATCGAGTTTGATATCCATCGCCGTTGCGCCATCCGAGCCGATGGAGCCGAACTGATAGGCGCTGATCATCTCGCCACCAGCTTTCGTGGTCGCGATGCCCGTTGCCGAGCAAGCCGCCGCGCCGTCAATGCTCAGGCTGAAACCGCCCTTCGCGCCGGTACCCAGCGTGTAGTCCAGGCTGTAGCTATGCCACGCGCCATAGAGTTGCGTCGGCAACTGGCAGGCGTGCCAGTGGTAGGCGCCGTCGTAGACTTCGAGTTCCTTGTAGCCGCTGCTCGCGTTATAGGTGAGCCACAGCCCGCCCGCGAAGTAGCCATGCGTCGAGCGCAGTTGAAGCAACTGCATCATCCCTCTGCCGGAGGCGCCCGCAAGCTTCAACGCGAAGGTGACATGTGTCGCCGCCACGCCCTGCGCCAGGTCTTCTTCGACGAAGACGTTACCCTGATTCGCCTTCTTCGCCATCTCCATCGCATACGAGCCATCGGAAACATCCGCCGACTCAGCCTGGAGCGTATTGGTTCCCGCCGCCTGATGGGCCGTCCATGCGCCCGCGTTGCCCGACTCGAAGCCATCGCCAAAGTCACCCCGCGCCGGTGGCGTCGGTGTTGTAGGCGGTGTGGTCGGTGGTGTTGACGTACTGGGCGGGGTCGGTGTTGGTGTGGGTGGCGAGGTTGGTGAGGTCGGTGGGGTTGGCGTCGGGTCGGATGGTGGGGAAACGATTGGCGTACTGCTGCCCCGCACTCGCGCGATCTCCCCGGCAAAGGCTGTCCAGGTCGCGAAGGGCTTCCCGCCGTTATAAATGTCGAACATGTCGTCGGCGCCGTAGTTGCCGTACTGCGAGATATCGTACTCCATCGCTCCGGCGAGTCCCGATGTCTCGATGCTTTGCAGCGCCGCGGTCACGAACTGCGCGTCCCAGTTCCGATCATTCATGAAGGTTGGGCTGCCTGGATCGGCGTTCCACTCGGAGCAGAGGACCGGCAGCGCCCTGCCAAAAATCTGCTGCACCCAGCCAATTACCTGCTGGGCCGCGCTGGCGAACGACCCGGCCAGCGTGAGGCACTGACTGGCGCTATTGTTCCAGCAGGGATACCAGTGGTAGGTCACGAAATCGGGCAGGATCCCAGAGGCCTGCATGCCGATCATCACTTTTTGCAGGAAGCAGGTCGAGCTGCCCGATGAGTAACTGCACTCATTGCCCTGGTTGTTGTAGTCCGCCGGGCCGCCAAACTTCGCGTTCGGATCGATTGCCCGCGCCTGCGGGACGAAGCTGTTCCAGAATGCGAGGTACTGCGCCGAGTTCACACCCTCGATATCTGGCTCATTCATCACCTCATAGAGCTCGCACTTACCCTTGAGCAGCGTGACCAGATGGAGGTTATAGGCGACACTATTGCCGGTGGGCAGATTCGCGAAACATACCGCGCCGCTGTTGGCGACCGCCTGCCACTTTTGCAATTGCTCGGCATCGGAGAGCGCGTGATTATCGACCAGCGAGTTCTGGAAGAACCACGCGCGAATAATTGGCATCCCTGCCGCTTTGAGGGCGCTCTGGATTGGCGCGGCATCGGGGCCGGTATCCATATTGTACTTCGTGTCCCAATTGACGCCGTCGTTAGCGCCAAAGTTGAAGCTCGGTACGCCATTCCAGAGCGTCTCGCCTGGCAGCAGTGGCGCTGCGCTACTCCCTGCCGCGGCATTGGCGGCTGGCGACGATGGCAGGCTCATGGCTCCGAAGCCGATGACCGCCACAATAAACACGAACGCTGCGCGCAATCGAACGCTGATGTGCGCGTGTTTTCCCATCTGCCCCATCATCCCTTCCTTACGAACGACGCTCTCACATAAAGCTCACGGGCCTGCGCACCCCATCACTCCTTGCTGGGGAAGTTCATACCTCCTCATCCACCTCCCTCGACTGACGATCTCGGCATATTCGGCGCATTCGCCAGCCGATCACGTCCACTACACAAGATGAGGTACCTCAGCAGTTTTCACCACCTGATGCGCCTGGATGCTTCGACATCACCCCTTTGGGCTACTCGCACCGTTGTCCGCGCCTCTACGCCAGTATCCTTTCGGCCCCGCTTGCCCCAGATGCGCTATAGTGATTGACCGCCGCGCTTCCCGCACTGCATACTTGCCTTGAGGTATGCGTACACAACCATCCAGTCAAGGAGGCATCCATGGCATACTCGGCTCAGCCACGCAACAAGGATCACTGGTCAATGCGCCTGCATGTCAAGCGGCCCGGAGGTGTGCGCCCGCTGGCGCTCGTGGTCGCGGCCATCCAGACGTTGCTTCTCGCGCTCACGGCGTCCTCGATGGCTACTGGCGGTGGCCTCTATGGCTGCACCAGCGCCTGTGGAACCGCCGCGCAACCGGTAATGCCCGCGCTTGCCGTCATCCTTGGCATTGTGATGCTCGTCCTACCGCTGGTCATCGGTGCGCTCTGCGCGGAATGGCGGTCAGCCGTCGCGCTCGCCGTGCTCCCTGTCATCCCCGCGCTGCTCATCGCCAGCAACACGCTGCTGACCCCCACCAACACCATCGTCCCGCCGACGCCCGCCAAAGGGACGCAGCCCGCCGTCCCCTATCCCACCAGCCACTTCGGCCCGCCCTTCTGGCTGGACCCGGCGCACCTGCCGACGCTGCTGTTCGCGCTGGTGCTCTTCGCGCTGCTCGGCTGGCTCGGCTGGGTGATCGGCTCCGCCTTCCGCAACGCATGAAGCGTACTGTGCCTTCCAGCCAGCAATCACACGAGCGCTTGCGATTCCGCTGTGCATGCGAGGTTCCTTTCGGCGCGGCGTCGAAAGTCATCCAGTGAGAATGTCTGGCGCGTATGGCGGCTCAGGTGAAGCGCAGGCTCTCGATCAGTTGGGCGGCATCGCGCAGGTCGCGGGCTTTCGTGGCCGTGTGGTGCAGCTGCACGGCGACCTCGACATAATAGGCGCGGCCGTGTCAGAGTGCAAAGCACATCACGACGGCTTGCCCGACGTAGGGCGATCCCATATACCCAGCGAATGTGGCGTCAAAGTGCGGGCTGGGTGGCACATGCGGCGGCAGCAACTGACTGCCATCCTGGCTGGCCGCGCAGATGGCGTGCTGCCTACCCAACAAGACCGCGGTGTAGTCGGACAGGGGAAGCACCGTCGTTGGACCGAGCTTGCTATCAGTGACCGTGGCCCAGTGCTGGTACCACGCCTCGATGGTTGGGCGGCCATTGTCGGCGCCGCTCTCCAGGTCGACGCGCGCTCCCGTCGGCGGCTGCGTCGCGCACTGCTGATCAGTGAAGCAATCCGCGTACGTGGGTGAGGTGAGCGTCACTGTGTCCGGGAAGACACTCCACCAGACCTGCGGAGCCGGATACTGGACATCAGTGAGTGTGACGGTGTCCCACTGCGTGGGTACGGTGTAGGTCAGATGTCCCGTTGGATAGTGGCCATGGCCTCCTTGCCAGTCGGTCACCCAGATAGACACGAGTTGGATCGAGAGCACGACGAGGACCACAACGAGGATGATAATGATAATGGCGACGAAGAGCGCGAGACCTCGACTCAAGTGATTGCGCGCTTGCTGCGAGGAGAGCCGTTGCGTCAACATGCGCGTCATGTAATCATCCTTCACGTGATCTCTAACCAGCCATATTGACAACATGGCTCACCTCTGCCAGACCGGTACCTTCAAAACTGACAAACGACGCAGCGAGCGTCCAATGTCCACGACTATTCTAACGCAGCGGACAAGCCCCATTCGCACAGCGGCGTGAGGTGGCGGCAGATACCTCCGCCTGGACAGGTCTTCGTAAAACACTCTATATGCTAAAATCACTGGCATGAAAGTATGTCAATTCAAGAGAGGGAAATAAAATGCTCACAGAGCGACTAAAGGCTGCGATTGAGAGTGCCACCCAGTTACCCCCCGATGCGCAGGAGAAGGTCGCTGCTCAGCTTGAGAGCGCCATTGCCAATGCGCGTTGGGACGCAGATTTGAATGACCCAGAGAATGACGAATGGCTAAATGAATGGATCGCGGAAGCGCGCCAGGATGAGACAGTAGACTTCCCTACACCGGGCGCATTGCGGCGCTAGTAATAGGAAGGTAATACAAGCTAGAGGGTTAACGCGTCTTCCTTACCGCTTCGTATGTGGCGCAGTGGGTTGCACCACAGATTTATTGGCTTCATCTTCGTCTGGCTCGGCGTTGGGGTCTTCGCCACGCGCGCGAGCTTCGCGTCGGCGCTGCAATGCGGCCTCAACAAGAGCGGCAAATCCTGGTTCGCGTTTGTCCCGTTCGGCGATATAAGCGTCCAGGTCGTCCATATCCTCTACTGTATCGTCATTGTTATTGATACCGTTTTTATCGCTGTCTACCATGAAATGCGCCCTTTCTCCTGAGCCTCTCTTAATGATGCTATCACGGTTGGAGCGAGACGTAAAGGCACACGATCTCCATGCTATTGCCCACGACCGCGCCAATCGGCAAGTCGTCTCAGTGCTAATTCGATCTCGTGCGGTGGGGTTTTCGATGTCTTCTTTGAAAAGCCTTCCAGAGCAAGCAGGACCTGATTGAAGTGTCCTTCCGTTGCGAAAAGGATACGAAAAATTTGCGTAGCGCCTGTGGCCCTCACCTCATAGAGGTCGCCGCGTACATGGCGAGCGGCAACCAGTCCTTCGGTGGCGATTCCTTTCATGACAACCGCAATCTCGCCAGCATCTTCCTGCGAGAGGCTATCAAGAAACTCTCGCACTGGCTCGTGGCCACTGTCCGTGCGATAGAAGCGCCAGCGGCGCTTATGCTGTCCGGGCTGGCTGGACATGCACTCCCTCCAAATAGCAGATATGCTTATATAGGTGCTTCACCAGAGAAGCAGCCAGCCCATTTTAGCATATCGCCTCGCCATGCGAGGGCGCAAAAAGGCCCAGGCGTTTCGCACGACCTGGGCTGTTATGTTGGCTTTAGCTTTGTGGCTCCTCGGATAGGATTCGAACCTACAACCTAGCGGTTAACAGCCGCCCGCTCTACCATTGAGCTACCGAGGAAGGATACCTGCGGCGCGCTGCATTCACTATGCATGGGCCGCAGGCCGTAGTATACACCGCCGCGATGGCTGGCGTCAACCTGACTGAGTGCCATTTTGTGACGCCAACCATCATCGGAGCGGCATGGTGCGTGGCTTAGCGGCTCTTCACCAGCTCGCGCTTCGGCCTGACCTGCTGCACGGGCGCGGTGGGCTTGCGCCGGAACCAGCGCTTATACTCCCCCGTCTCCCAGACATCCAGAATCATACTGGCGTTGAAGATCGACGAGAACGTGCCGGATGCGATACCAATGAGCAGCGCCAGCGTGAACTCGCGGATCGACTCGCCGCCGAAGAGCGTCAGCGCGGCCAGTGTGAAGAGCACCGTCAGCGAGGTGTTCAGCGAGCGTGTCATCGTCTGGACCAGGCTGGCGTTTACCACCGTATCGAACGACTCCGCTGTGCGCCGCCCCATGTTCTCACGGATGCGGTCGAAGACGACAATCGTATCGTGGACCGAGAAGCCGATGACCGTCAGCACCGCCGTCAAGAAGAGCGAGTCTACCTTGAAGCCGAAGAAGTGGCCGAAGATCGCCCACAGGCCCAACACCACCAGCGCGTCGTGCAGCAGCGCGATGATGGCGCTGGCGCCGAACCGGAACGACTGGCGCAGGCTGCCCACCTTGCGGAAGGCGATGCCAATATAGAGC
>JAICKD010000073.1 GCA_025928125.1 Ktedonobacterales bacterium | reverse complement strand
GGATCTCACGCGCGATCCGATTGCGCTCGCGGATGGCCGCTATCTCCTCAACCTGCGCGCTGTACTCCTGGAGCTGGGTGTGAGCCGCCGCTAACTCGGCATTCGAGTTTGCGAGCGCTAAATGAGCCAGCGCAAGTTCGCGCATGGCCATCGTGACCCCCACGAAAGAACCGAACGTGATCAGCAGCGTCAACTGGGTATTGAGATCCCAGGTTTGCAAGCGGAGACTGAATGCGAGGCTGGAACTCAGCCAGAGGACCACCGCCGCCATCAGGCCGACATAGCGTGAGGTGGTGGCGACGATCAGGCACGCAGTGGTCGTCGTCAGGATAGCGAGCCAATTGAGGTCAGTGTTCGCCAGGGGAATGAACTGCGAAGCGCACGCCAGGCCGATCAGGCTTATGAGCCACCAGAGGGGCGGCTGTTCTCCGCTACCGACTCCCATACCGAGCCATATCCCAAGATGAAAAAAACCCAGCCACGCGCCATAAATCACCGTGAGCACCAGGAAATGGGCCAGCGTGAGCTGTCCAGCGCTCAACAGATTGGCGAGATAGCCCACACCAACGATGACATCATAGATCACCCACCGGCGGACCCTCCACCGAGAGAGCCAGAGCGGCGCTGGCGCTGAGCTAGTTGTCATCTGTGCTGGTATGTGTGTCATTGGTATTCCTGCCTGTGGAAGCGACTTGCTGCTTTCTTCCCATCATACGTGACTGCCCTTCCCGCTCGCCAGTGCTTGCGGTCACGGTTTCCAGCGAGAGACCTATGACTCCGATCCTAGGCCATTCATAGGCCGTTGCGCCGCCCCCACGCCGTGAAATAGGCCCTGATTCGTGACTGCGGGGACATGTGTTGCCCCGCTCCCGCCAGCTATTCTTAAGCGCAGCGAAGACGCCTCGCTCCCCGTTGCTTGCCTATCCGGCAGAACGGGGACGCAGTGAAATCTCTCGCATGCAGATGATGGCCATCATCGTTATTCTGAGCAACCACGAAATCGAAAGGACCTTTTCATGCAAGCGCAAACCATCGTCGAAACAAAGACACAGTATCCACAGAGTCAGGCGGCGTTCCGCGCCGTGAACCTGCTCCTCGGCAGCTATCTCGGCATTAGCGTGCTCACACTGGTGGCCGCCATCCTGTTGCGCGGGAATGCCGCCATCGCGCCCATAGCTGTTTTGGTCCGTGGGACCATCGTCGTCGGCCACGCCTTGATCAACTTGCTCTTCGCCGCCCGGATGTCTCGTGGCTCTCGTATTGGCTACCGTCTGCTCCGGCTTTCGTCAGCCGCCATGGTCGTCGCCATCGTGGTTATCATTGCGATCCCCGGCGACTTTCCAGTGTGGTTCAAGATCGAGCAGGGATTGTGCGGACTGCTGCTGCTGGGGGCCGTCATAGTGGCCTTCACCAAGCCGGTGCGTTCGGTATTCGCCAGGAAGGCAAAGTAGAGCTACCTGTGCCGCTATCCGAGCGAGCGAACGAGCGTGCGCTTCATCGTGCGATAGCCCAGCGCCTCGTAGAAGGGCAGCGGACCCTCGGCGAATTCCCAGCAAGCCAGCCGCATCTCGCGGGCGCCGTGTTCGCGCGACCACTGCTCGGCGGCGGCAACCAACTGCCGCCCCAGCCCGCGCCGCCGGATGGACGCGGCGACAATCAGGCTCTGGAGGTAGCCATACACATAGTCGATGGCCGCTGGATGCGGCGTATCATGCCGCAGGTAGACCTCGGCCAGACCCAGGAGTCGCCCGTCGTCCTCGGCGACGAAGAGGGCCGCGTCCGCGTTGTGGAGGATGCCGAGCAGCGTCTCGCGCGCCGCCGCGTCGTCGTAGGGATGGGGGACGCGCAGCCGATCCGGCACGCCGCGTACGTGGAACTCGTGGAACTCGTGGAAGAGCGCGAGCACTTGATCGAGGTCAGTCTCAGCGGCCCGGCGGAATCTCACAGTAGTCCTGGTGGACATGATGATGTCCTCCCTTCGCCCTTCACCCTTCGCCCGAGCGGCTCCTTCAGCGCTCCGGGATGCATGGCTTACGCGCGACTATGAACAAAGTATAGTCACCGCCGCGGACAATGTGTGTTAGACAAGCGGTAGACTAACGCTAGATAGGCGTTGGCGCCAGGTAAACATCTCGCTAGAACAGCCTCGCGCATCTGCTACAGCCACATCGTCCGCGCATCACATCTACACAATCCCAGACGAACTTTACCAGGAAAATTCGGCGCTGACGCGGCTTCAGCATCGCTCCTATACTGGACGAAACGTGGTGGGGGCAGTATACTGAGGGCAGCACTGACCCTTCTCAGCTTCAGCGCTCCCCGTTATTGGCAACGGCGCCTGTAGCGGTGGTCGAGACAGAAACGATTGTTGACCATGCACATCAGCCTGATTGGCGTTCCGATGTACCTGGGCGCGGGACGTCGTGGCGTAGATATGGGTCCCAGCGCCATCCGGTACGCAAACATCCGCGAGAAACTGACGGAACTGGGCCACACCGTCGAGGATCTTGGCTCGATTCCCGTCCCCGAACCCACCGCGACCCCGTCTCGTGAGGATCCACTCAAATACCTGGACGAAGTCGTCTGCGTCGCCAACGAGCTGGCAAAGCGCGTCGAAAGCGTCGTGCGCGCTGGCTCAACACCGATCATTCTCGGCGGCGACCATAGCATCTCGCTCGGCTCCGGCAGCGGCGTCGCCAACGCGGTCACGTCGCCCGGCATCATCTGGTTCGACGCCCACACCGACTTCAACAACGCGAAGACCAGCCCATCCGGCAATATCCACGGCATGATCCTCGGCGCGCTCTGCGGCTACGGCGACCCCTCGGCGTGCGATCCGGCGCTGGTCGGGGTGGCTGGCGGCGGTCCGCATATCGACCCGCGCCGCGTCGTCATCGTCGGCGCGCGCGATATCGACCCAGGCGAGCGCGAGCTGCTCAAGCGGTCCGGCGCGCATGTCTTCACCATGGCCGACATCGACCGCCACGGGATGGACCGCATCACCCACGACGCGATTGCCCTGGCATCCGAAGGCGCCGCAGGCATCCACGTCAGCTTCGATCTCGATGGAGTCGATCCCAAGGACGCCCCCGGCGTCGGCACACCGGTCCCTGGCGGCATGACCTGGCGCGAGGCCCATCTCGCGATGGAGCTGGTCGCCAGTTCCGGCAAGCTGCTCAGCCTCGATCTGGTCGAGGTGAACCCGATTCTGGACGAACGCAATCGCACTGCTGATCTCGCGGCGCAACTGGCGCTCTCGGCCACCGGCAAACGCATCATGTGAATCACGTACATCGTGAGAGTTCTGTAATGCGGCGTTGTAGGTGTAGGCATCTGGCCTGCTGATTCGTCTTGACACTGTGGATAGTCTGATGGTATGGGGCGCGTGTTCGCCACGATTCGCGTGAAATGGGGCTGGCCGCTATCTGGCGTAGCGGTCTGAACATATTGATGCGGCAACGAGGCCGCAGCAGAGGAGGCGAGTGAGCGTGTCTATTCCTCTTTCCCAGCGGACCGATATGACGGTCTTCATGAATGGCGCGTTTGTGGCCGCCAATGAGGCGCATGTCGGCGTCATGAGCCATGCGCTCTCGTATGGCACTGGCTGCTTCGAGGGAATCCGTGCCTATTGGAACGACCAGGCCGAGGAACTCTATATCTTCCGGTTGCGCGAGCATTACGAGCGTCTGCACCGCTCCTGCCGCATCGTCAATATCGAGCTTCCCTATAGCGTCGACGAGCTCATCGCGATTACCATCGACCTGGTGCGCCGCAACAATCTGCGCGAGAACTGCTACATTCGCCCGTTCGCCTATAAGGCCAACGAGATCATCGGTGTCCGGCTCAACGACCTGGACGACGCCTTTCTCATCTACACCGTGCCGATGGGTGACTACGTCGCCACCACTGGCCTGCGCTGCGGCGTCTCGTCGTGGCGGCGGGTGGACGACAACATGATACCGGCGCGCGCCAAGATTTCCGGCGCCTATGTCAATAGCGCCTTCGCCAAGTCTGAGGCGCTGATGAACGGCTTCGACGAGGCCATCATGCTGACCAGCGAGGGCCATGTCAGCGAGGGCAGCGCCGAAAACATCTTCATGCTGGTCAACGGCGAGCTGGTGACGCCATCGGCCTCCGAGAATATCCTGCTGGGCATCACCCGCGAGACCATCATGCAGCTTGCTCGCCGCGAACTGGACTGCATCACCCGCGAGCGTCAGATCGACCGCACCGAGCTGTATGTGGCTGATGAAATCTTCCTCACCGGGACCGGCGCCCAGATTTGCCCGGTCATCGAGGTGGACCATCGCCCCGTGGGAACCGGCAAGATCGGCGCGCTAACCGAGACGCTGCAGCAGACGTATCACGAGGTGGTGCGCGGCATGCGCCCGGAGTACCGCGACTGGCTCACCCCGGTCTATGCGAAGAGCCATACTAAGGCGGATCACGCGGTCACCGCGGGCAAAGCCGCCAGCAACGGCCACAACGGGAACAGTGCGCATAACGGTCACACGAACGGACACGCCAAAACGCGCAGCGGCGGCAAGGCGCGCACCCGCTAGCCAGGCATAACTGGCACTACCCGGCACGCTCGTACAGCCCCTCTCTGAACATGGGAGGGGCTGCTTATTGGTCGGCGCTGGATGCAACCTGCTACCTCATCTGTTACACTAGAGCCACCTTCCCGGTGTGGTGGTGGAATCGCTCGGCGACGTTGTCCATACGAGTAGTGACAGAAAGGGTACGGATACATGGCGCGCGTTGAAATCCGTGGCGAGCAACACCCTGTCGGTGAGGTATTCAGCGAGCGCTATGCTTTCGTCGTACCCCCGTACCAACGCACGTACGCCTGGACCAACGAGCAGGCTGGTGAGTTGCTCGAAGACCTCTTGGATTATCTGGGCAACTCAGATGAAAACGTTGACGAGCTCAACCCCTACTTCCTTGGCAACATCGTGCTCATCAAAGGTGACCGACCTGATGCACAGATTGTGGACGGTCAACAGCGCCTCATCACGCTCACCATTCTGCTTGCCGTCCTCCGCTCCCTGGTTGCGACCGAGTTTGCCGAGAGCATCACGTACCGCATCCATGCGCCAGCTGATCCACTGAACAACATCCCCGCTCGTTACCGTCTTTTCCCCAAGAAGCGGGACGTGAGTTTCTTTCAGCAGTACGTCCAGAGCGAGGGTGGTGTCGAACGGCTCAAAGGACAAGTTCACGTAGACCTCAGCGAGAGCCAGCGCAACATGCGCGATAACACACTTCTGTACCTGCGCGAAGTCTCAAAGCTCTCCCAGGACCACCGTCTGCGCCTCGCGCAATTCATCATTCTGCGTTGTCTGCTGATCGTCGTAACGACTCCCGATCTCGACTCGGCGTATCGCATCTTCTCCGTTCTGAATAACCGCGGTCTCAACCTGACGACTGCGGACATTCTAAAAGCAGAGGTGATCGGACAAATACCACAGGGCGTCCAACAGGAGTACACCGAGAGGTGGGAAGACCTTGAGGAGAAACTCGGCGCCAACGACTTCAGCGACTTCTTTGGTCATCTGCGCGCAATGTACCGGAAGGCGCAAGCGCGGTCCAGCATCATAGATGAGTTCCGCGAGTACGTTGTGCCGACGGCACAAGATGCGCAGCACCTCATTGACGACGTCATCCTGCCGCTCGGATCAGCCTACAGCATCGTGAAGACGGCAACCTACGAGCATGCTGAAAGCGAAGTGGCCGACCGTGTCAACATGCTCCTCCAATGGCTGAATAGGATAGACAACGCGGACTGGGCGCCACCCGCCATTCGCTATCTGAGCCGCTATCACAATCAGCCCGCGCGTCTCGTGCGTTTCCTGACGGAACTGGAGCGTCTTGCCGCCTCGCTGATGATTCGCCGACAGTATGCGCACCGGCGCGCGCCGCGCTACAATCAATTGCTGCACGCCATTGAACAAGGTGAGGACCTCTCAAAGGCGGGATCTCGCATTCAGCTTACGCAACAAGAGCGAGACGAAACGGTCGGCGCTCTCAGCGGCGACTTCTACCTGATGGCGGCGACGCCACGAAACTATGTGCTGCAGCGGCTCGATAGTAACCTCGCGGAATCCGGCGCTGTCTATGACCACAAGATCATCACCGTGGAGCATGTACTCCCGCGCAATCCCTCGCGGGGCAGCGAGTGGATGCGCTGGTTCCCGAGCGAGGCCGAGCGCTCGCGCTGGGTACATCGCCTGGGCAACCTTGCCCTGCTGACCCGAACGAAGAATCGCCTGGCGTATAATTACGACTTTGCCACCAAGAAACGGTCGTATTTCGCCACGAAAGACGGCATCTCACCATTCGTGCTGACCACCCAGGTACTTCAGGAGCACGAATGGACGCCGGAGGTCGTCGAGCGTCGCCAGAACGAGCTTATCGCTCACCTGCGGAAACTCTGGCGCCTGTGAGGCGCCAAAGCGCACGTCTTTAGCAGGCTCTATCTGCGCTCCTGACCGTACTAAGAGACCTCCGCACATGTATACTCGCCTCGAATAGCCACGGAAGAACGAGTTGGGGAAACATTGGCGGTTGCTGCGTAGTGGCTCGCGGGCGCGTTATACTTTTTCTGAATAGACTATTCTCGCCGATGTGTGTGTGTCGTGATGCCTATGATTTCCCTGAGAGGGTTGCCCGTTGAAACAGCTTCGCTCCCTGAGCCAGTTAGAGCCTATCGCCCGTACCCAGACCATTCTGGCCCTTGTCTCGTTCGTCCTCTGCCTGCTGGCCAGCGCCTACCTACTCATCAGCCTCTTTGGCGCCCATGAGATTTGCTATGGCGTCTCCAATCAGGCGGTGCTCTGCAAGCCCATCGCGCCCAGTTCCCTGGAGTTCGCGCAGCAGTCAGCTCGCGTCGCCTTCGTGCTCAGCACCGTCGTCGTGCTGTTCCTGGCGGCGACGCTCTCCGCGTGGTGGCAACACCACACGGCAGAGCCATCCAATCGTAGCGTCGCCTGTGGCGTGCTGGTAACCTGCGCCTTCCTCGTCATCGCGATCACCGTCCCCGCCATCTCGGGCGCTGGCTTCTACCTTGCCCCCGCCACCATCCTGATCTCCGCCGCCGCCGTGCTGGGCCTCTACATCCTGATTCGCGACTGGCGGGCCTCACCAGCACGGTAGGAGACGATAGCACACGGTAGCTCAGGCGAAAGCGGACGGAAAAGCGCCCCCATATCCCGACATTCCATCCCTTCCGCACCAAATAGGCTATTGACGATTTAGAAAATTTGTTCTAATCTAGAAGACAGGATGCAGCCTGCTCTCTACCCGCGTGCGCGCTGCATACCTTCTCAGGAATGGAACAGGGTTCAGTGGTAGTGGTACGAGAAGGGGGACGACGATGATGAATCGCAATGGACAGGGGTATGTACAGGCGGGGTGGACCAGCCAGAGCGGCTATGCCAGGCCGCAGCTGCCCGACGCCGAGATTGAGGGCGAGCTTGATACCGAACTGGGGGATGTAACCTCCGCCGACTGGCAGCAGCGGGCATATACACGGCAGATCATCCGCGAGTTTCTGCGGGCGGTGCCGCGTTCGGAGACCGAGACGACGCTGGTAATCGTCCGGTCCGATGGCGAGCAGCGGCTGCTCACCCGCGCGCAGCTTTCGACAGCGATTGACCGCCTGCGCCCGCGCCAGCGGCAGATCGTGCGCCTGGCGCTGGAAGAGCGCTGGCCGCGGCAGCGTGTCTGCGAGTATCTGCATAACATCAGCATCAAGACACTCGAGCGCGATCAGGTTGAGGCGCTCGACATCCTTGCCGAATTATGAAGTGTTAGGAAACGCGCGTAGTGCCACCAACAGTAGAACAACCTTCATACAGCCGATAGCCGGGCGTCGTCCCCCTGACGCCTGGCATGTCGTTCTTTCCCCGTTTCGCCTCTATTCCGCGTCATGCGCCGCGAGCGCCGCCCTCATCACCGCGACAGGTGCGGGCAACCCCGTCCATAGCTCAAACGCCGCCGCGCCCTGCTCTAGCAGCATCTCCAGTCCCGCCGCCACACGCAGTCCGCGCGCCCGCGCCGCCCGCAGCAGCGCCGTCTCAGGTGGCGCGTAGACCATATCCAAGACCAGCGCGGATGGTGGCAGATGCGCCAGCAATTCAGCGGGCAGCGGCGACGCCAGCGGATCGCCCATACCAACGGGCGTGGCGTTGATGAGGACGCTGCTCGCGGCCAGCGCCTCCGCCAGCTCGTCGGGCGCGTCCAGGGCAATCGTTTCCGCTTCGGAGAGTCCGAGCGCGCTCAGCGCCTCCCGCGCCGCCGACGGATGCCGCGCCGTCACCCGCAGCGTCATCCCCCGCTCGTGGGCCGCCGCCCAAGCCGCTCGCGCCGCGCCACCCGCCCCCAACACCAGCGCCGATTGCCCCGCATCTCCCGCTCCATGCGCGTCCAGCACCCGCAGCACGCCGGTCACGTCGGTATTGTGGCCGGTCAGGCGGCCATCCGCACCACGCACAATGGTGTTGACCGCGCCCCCGGCTTGTAGTGCGCTCGACGTCAGCGCATCCAGCAGCGGCACGACGGCCGTCTTATGCGGGATGGTGACGTTCGCGCCCAGCACATCCGGCGCGCGCAGGCTGACGATCCGCTCGGCCAGCGTCTCCGGCGGCGTCTCCCAGAGCACGTACTGGGCGGGAATACCCAGCGCGTCGAACGCGGCCTGCTGCATCGCGGGCGAGCGCGAGTGGCCAACGGGGTAGCCGATCAGCCCAACGCGGCGCATTGCTAACCCCCAATCACCGGAACGAGGGCAAGGTTCGTACTCTCGGCCATAAATGGCCGGAGTAAACCAGAGAGGCCATGAATGGCCCGCTCGTCTGTTGGGCGTTTACGCCCAGCATCGTCGGTACTCCGGCCTTTCAAGGCCGAGAGTGGTATACCACATCATGAGCCGCCAGTCGCCATAGTCGTGGCCGTCTCCACCGTCAGGCGGTGCAGCGCCACCAGCCGCTCTTGCGGGAGTCGGGGGCTGACGTAGCCACCCGCCAGCACGAACGCCACCGGGATCGAGTGCGCGCGACACCACGCGAAGACCAGCCGCTCGCGCTCGGCCAGCGTCTCCTCGGTGATGCCTGCCAGGCCACCCTCGGCACTGTCCTCATGCGGATCCATGCCCGCGTTGTAGAGGCAGAGGTCGTAGCTGCCGCCGTTTTCCAGGCGTTCTAGCAACTCGCGGACGGCGGGCAGGTAGCGCGCCGCGTCGGTGACCATCTCGAAGCTGTTCTCTGCCGTGGGCGTGTAATAGTCGAACGAATTGACGGCGATATCGGCGTGGCGAATGCGCGGCTCCTGCGCCACCAGTGAGTGGGTGCCGCCGCCACAGTGGGCGTCCAGATCGAGGATGAGCACCGAGTTCGCGCCGCTGCTGAGGGCATGATATGCCGCCAGCGCCAGCCCATTGAAGGTG
>JAICKD010000019.1 GCA_025928125.1 Ktedonobacterales bacterium | reverse complement strand
TATTGGCCAGCGGATCGAGCAGCCAGCCGATGGCGCGGCGAGGATAGCGCCACGGCATGTAGCGGCCCCATGGCGTCGTGGGACGCGCCCGCCGTATGACCAGTTCCGACGCCAGCGCCAGCCAGAGCAGCAGCAACACGAAGCTGACCGCGTTGCCCGCGCCGACGGTCCACGCTGGAAGGCCCACGCCATCTGGCAGGGCGGCGAGCAGCGCCAGCAGCCCGAAGAGCGCCCAGAGCAGGCAGGAGAAGACCGTCATGCCGCGCGTCCAGACGCCTGCCCGCGCGAGACAGACGCTCCAGCATATCGCCGCCAGTGTATAGCCTGCGCCACCGCCCGCCGCGATGATTGGGAAGATCGTGCGCTCGAAGCTGGCATACGCCGCGAGGTCGCCGTGAGTCGCCAGCCGCACGCCGACGGTATCCCAGAGCGCCTGCCCGGTCTGGTCGGGGATGATGGCGCACATCGTCACTAGCAGCGTCAGCCACGCCAGCGGGCGCGAAATCCACGTCGTCCGCAGCAGCGCCCACGCCAGCAGCAGATTGCCCAGCGCGGTCAGTTGCCAGGGCAGCCAGCCGAGTCGCCAGAGCCAGGGATGCGCCGCGACATACGCCATCCGCGCGGCGACGTCACTCTGCGACCCGCCGGGCGTGCCGGGCAACAGCAGCGCCGCCATGCCGAGCATCGCCAGCCCATGCAGGACGAAGGCGGCAAGCAGCGCGCGTTCCAGCCAGCGACCGGAACGCGCCTGAACCACGCTGGCAGCGAGTGATGGTGTCACGATAGATTTACCCGGTTATTCGACCGCTGGCACGGGAATGCAGCCGACGGAGAGGCGTACGAAGTCGTCGCTATAGCCGAAGGCGCTCCCCGGCACGCCTGCGATGCCCGTCTTGCTGAAAAGCGAGAAGACATCCTCGCCGGGCCGAAGCTGGCTCCAGTTATATACGGTGCCACCATCATCGAGATTGATCCGCGCGAAGAGGTCATACTGCTCGTTGAGATGCTGTAGCTGGCGCACGAGCCGCTCGCGACGGAGACGATAGAGCGCGCGAATCCGCTCCTCGATCTCGGGATGCTCGCCGAAGAGTTTGACGTAGGCCATGTAGCGTAGCTGCCAGTCGGCGGGCAGCGCGGCGCAGCCATTGGTCCAACCGGGGCCGAGGTCCGCCGCCAGGCCGGGATCGCCAAAGACCACGAAGCCACAGCGGTCGCCAGTCAGCGTGTGGGTCTTGGAGAAGCTGCAGAAGAGCACACTCTGCCGCAGTACCTCGGGATCGCTGAAGATAGCCATCCGCGCCCGGTCATCGGCGGGTTCACCGGTGCCGATATAGGCCAGATCGGCGGCGATCAGCACGTCGGGCGCGCTTTCCCGCAGCACGGCGCAGAGCGCGCGCAGCTCGTCGGGGGTATAGGCAAACGCCGTAGGATTGCTGCTGACGGTAAGGTAGAAGATACGGATGTCGTGATTCTCGGCCAGGGCGGCGCGCAACTCATCGGGCGTCACCTTGAAGGCGTTGTCGGCGCTGGTGTGCAGGCGATGGAGCCGCAGGCCGAGGGACTGCGCCTGCCATTCTGGCACATTGAAGCCGGGCGCGGGGAAGATCACCGCAGCCTGGAAGGCATCGTAGCTATGCGCCAGGCTCTTGCGCTGGAGGGCGGTATATCCCTGGAAGAACTTGTTCAGGCCGTCGAGTGAGCCGAGGCTGAGGTGGATTTGAGTGGAGGGGACGGTATAGCCCCAGACGCGCATCAGGTAGGCCGAGAGCATCTCGCGCAGCAGCGGATTTCCAACGCCGTTCAGGTCATACATGCGCATATCGACATGGCGGGCGAGCAGTTGGCGCTCGAATGCCTCCATCTGGCGGTGAATCCAGCGATAGCGCTTGCCGGTCGCGGGGATGCCGTCGATTGGCTCGCGTGGCAGGGCCAGCCCCATATCATCGGCGAGGGTGGCAAATTCCGGGCCGTCTTCGGTCGCGCTGATGCGGCGGACGTCTACGTCCCCGATGGTTCGGTTGACAATTTCGGTGGCCATCAGCTCGGGCGGGATTGCCAGCTCGCGACACTCCGCCACCAAATCGGCGACCATGCGCGCCATCACACGGATGGGCGCGGCGCCCGCGTTCACCTTCGGGCGAGCTACATCACATGCGGCATCACGCAGTTGCACCACTTGCTCGCGCGCGCGTTCGGCGGCGGTCGCAGACATCGTCTTAGATTTACCGGACTCACCAGCGCTGGGCGGCGCGGATGCGCTCACCGTGCTGGACGCCAATCGCGGACGCCGAAAGAAGGCATCCTCCATCATGCTGGACTCCTTTGTCCTGAATCGAGGAATTTCCCACAATCTGACACAGCCGTCCGAGAAAAACGACGACACTTCCCCAGCGAAGTCTAGCACAGTGGTGGCATGCAAAGTAAGTGCCAACAACGGGTGATAGCCTCGCCCAGCACCAGGCCAATGTCGGCTTAATATTCCTTGCTAGCTGCGGAATCGCAGACCTACGCTGGCATCCTGATATACGACGCATGGTATGCTATTGGCGGGTATGCTGGCGACTAAAGTCGCGCCTAAACGGCCTCACTGCGCTCCGCCACAAAGTCCGCCTGCGCGGACTCCAGAAAGCATAGCCGACGCCGTGGTGATGGCAAGCATACAAGCGGATACGACGTTATCCGCAGGTCAGCGGGAGAACACATGGCTCGTCACACGCAGAGAACACATACGGCCCCGTCGTCAGGCCAGCCAGGCGAGCGTTTCCCGTTCGATACGGTCCTCATCGCCAACCGTGGGGAGATTGCCCTGCGCGTCATCCGCGCCTGTCGCGATCTGGGGCTGAAATCGGTCGCGGTCTATAGCGACGCCGACCGCACGGCGACCCATGTGCGCATGGCGGATGAGGCGGTCCATATCGGGCCAGCGCCAGCCTCCGAAAGCTATCTGAGCATCCCCAAAATACTCGATGCGGCGCGCCAGACCAACGCGGGCGCGATCCATCCCGGCTATGGTTTCCTCTCGGAAAATCCCGAGTTCGCCGACGCCTGCGCGAGTGCGGGCCTGCGCTTCGTAGGGCCGCCAGGGCGCGTCATGCGCGAGATGGGCGAGAAGACCGCTGCCCGCCGGGTGGCGCGCGATGCGGGCGTGCCTATCGTCCCCGGCTACGATACCGGGCTGGACGACATGCGCGAGGCGGCGCGACTGGCCGAGGAGATTGGCTATCCCATCATGATTAAGGCGGCGGCGGGCGGCGGCGGCAAGGGTATTCGCTTCGTCCATCGCCCCGAAGAACTTGAGGCCTCGCTCCGGCTGGCCCGCAGCGAGGCGCTGGGCGCGTTCGGCGATAGCAGCGTCTACATGGAGAAGGCGGTCATCCCGGCGCGGCACATCGAGGTGCAGATTTTCGGCGACATCCATGGCAACGTGATCCACCTGGGCGAGCGCGAGTGCTCGATCCAGCGGCGCCACCAGAAGCTGATCGAAGAGTCGCCTTCCCCCGCGCTGAACGCGGAGTCACGCGCGCGCTTCACCGAGGCGGCGGTGCGGCTGGCGCAGGCGGTAGGCTACGTCAACGCGGGAACGTGCGAATTTCTGCTGGGGCCAGACGGCAGCTTCTATTTCCTCGAAGTCAACGCGCGCTTACAGGTAGAGCATCCCGTCACCGAGCTGGTCACCGGGCTGGACCTCGTGCGCGAGCAACTGCGGGTGGCGGCGGGGTTGCCGCTGAGTGTAACCCAGGAACAGATACGCTTCCGTGGGCATGCTATCGAGGCGCGCATCACGGCGGAGGACCCGCTCAACCGCTTTCTGCCAGCATCGGGGCGTGTGGCGGCGCTGCGTGACCCCGCCGGGCCTGGCGTGCGGCTGGATAGCGCGCTCTACGACGGCATGGATATCCCGCTCTACTACGATTCACTGCTCGCGAAGCTGATTTGCTGGGGTGAGGACCGCGCCGAGGCGATGGCCCGGCTGCGGCGCGCACTCGACGAGTATGTTATCGCAGGGGTGCGCACGACGATCCCCTTCGCCCGCTGGCTGCTCGATCAGCCTCGTTTCGTAGCGGGCGATTTCTCGACCGACTTCATCGCTGAGACATGGGACGCCGACGAGGCGGCTCGACAGATCGCATCTGATAGTGGCGGGGGCGATATCTCACCGGAGGAGATCGCGGCGCTGGCCGCCGCCCTGGCAGCGCAGGATGAGGGCGAGGCGTCCGCCAGCCGGAAGCATCCCGGCGGGGAGCAGGCGAGTGGTGATGGCAATCGCTGGCGCACGTTTGGTCGCCGTGCGGCCCTTGGAGGTGGGTGGTAAATGGAAACTCTCTCGGCCTTAAAATGCCGGAGTAGGATAGAAAGAGGGCTTGAAAGCCCATCGGCATCGCCCGCGACGCTGCTCGCCGCCAGCGGCGAGACGGCCATTTATGGCCTCTCCATTTTACTCCGGCCATTTATGGCCGAGAGAGCTGCAATCAATCCGTTGGAGACCGAGAGCCGCCATCAACAGCAATCGAGAAGGCAATGAGTGATACTGACAACGAGCGCACGCGGACCTATAGTTGGCGCGATCCGATGGAGACGGTAGCGCTCTTCAAGGGCAACCGCCCGCTCGACGTTCTGCGCGCGACGCTGGAGAGTGGCAGGCCGCTGGCGCCTATGCTCCAGACGATGGATGCCCAACTGATCGAGGTGACAGAAGGGCGCGCCGTCTTCACATCGACGCCGTCAGAGTATCATTACAACCCGGCGGGCGTCGTTCATGGCGGCATGGCCGCGACCCTGCTCGACTCGGCGATGGGCATTGCCGTGCTCTCGTCGCTGCCCGCTGGAATGATCTTTACCACGCTGGAACTGAAGGTTAACTTTCTGCGCGCGATGACGACGGCCACGGGCGAGGTGCGCGCCGAGGGCAACATTGTCCACCTCGGACGAACCACCGCCGTCGTGGAGGCGCGCCTCACCGACGCTAATGGCAAGCTGTTGGCCACCGCCAGCAGCACCTGCCTCATTATGCCTCTTGATCAACGGCGCTAGCTTCGGTAGGCAGCGCGCAACTCTCGCCCTCGCAGGCGTCGGTGTCCTCCGTGCCGATCACTTTGAGCAGTGGATGGCTCTCGGCCCACGCCTCTTCGAGCACCTGAAGGAGCAACTCAGCGGGCTGCGCGCCCGAGACCCCATAGCGCTCATCCACGACGAAGAACGGGACGCCGTTGATGCCGAGCATCCGCGCCCGTCGCTCATCCGCGCGCACGGCGTCGGTGTAGGCGTCACCGTCCAAGGCGGCGCGCGCCTCATCGGCGTCGAGTCCCGCCTCAGCCGCCAGACGCACCAGCGCCTCGGTCTCGCCGATGTTCTCGCCCTCGCTGAAATAGGCCGTCATCACCCGCTCCAGCACCGCGTCTTGCAGACCCTTGCTGGCGGCGAGATGGATCAGGCGATGCGCTTTGACCGTGTTGGCGTGCCGCGCCTTCTCCAGGTGGTACTCCAACCCCTCGCCAGCTGCGATACCTGTCACCCGCGCATTCATCGCGTCGGCCTGCGCCAAGCTCACGCCGTATTTCTCCGCCAGCCTCTCGGTGACGGACTGCCCCGACTCGACCTGCGCGGTGGGGTCCAGCTCGAAGCTGCGATAGACCACCTCGACCTCGTCACGATGGGGGAATGCGGCGAGCGCGGACTCGAAGCGGCGTTTGCCGATATAGCACCAGGGGCAGACAACATCCGACCAGATTTCAACCTTCATGATCATCTCTTTCATCATAAGGGCGTAATTCCTATTACTTCCATAAGTAAAGTATTGTGCATAAAGGGTCGTTGTGTCAAGTTCATCTACCAGCGATTGATGGCAGATACGCTCGATAGTCCAACTTCGCGGCATGAATGCCGCGGCTAATCCTGCCCGTGGCGTGGATATCGCATAGGCACGGTCTGGGCAGTCCGCGACGGCGGACTTCGTGGCCGCAGGCCCTTCAGGCGCGGTTTTAACCGCCCGCACTTCAGGCAGAGGACGTTGTTGTGGAACGCATTCCGAACAACCCGAAGAATCTGGTATCGTGAAGATAGATACATTCAGTGAAGACTGATGCACAGCGTGCGGCAGAGAGTGAGGGGCGCATCTTGGCATCGAGCAAAGAGAAAAGTAGCATCAAGGCGCCGAAATTGCCGAAGGTGTTGCCATCCGCAGAGTTGCCCGGCGATATGCCCGCCTATGGCGAGACCTACTCGCAGTTGGAGTATCAGCGGCTGGACCTCGCCGACAGCGCCATCGAGCGCCTGCACTTCGAGACGGTCATCTTCACCCAGATGATCGCCACCGCCGCGCGGTTCGAGAATCTGCGGCTGGAAGACGTGCGCCTCGCGGGCTGCAATCTCGCCAATGCGGCGTGGCCCAAGGCGTCGTGTGTCCGCGCCGAGTTTATCGGCTGCCGCATGACCGGATTCGCCACGCAGGAGGCGCGGTTTGGCGACACCATTTTCCGCGACTGCAAACTGGACCTCGCCCAGTTTTATCAGGTGAAGATGCCCGGCGTGCGCTTCGAGGACTGTCCGCTGACCGGGACCGACTTTCGCAAGTCCGATTTGACCGGGGTGGCGTTCGTCCGCTGCGATCTCAGCAACACCGACTTTACCGGTGCGACGCTCGCGGGCGCCGATCTGCGCGGCTGCCAGATCGACGGCATGCGCGCCGGTCCCGATGAGCTACGCGGCGCGATTGTTGACCAGGTGCAGGCGCTGGCGCTGGTCCGCGCGATGGGCATCACTGTCGAGTAACATTTTCAAGGCAAACTCCGACGAAGAGGAGGGAGCACTATGGACCCACAGGAGCCAACGATCCCTGACGGCGCACGTAACCTCAGCGGCGATACCCTGACCGCGGCGGTGCTCGCCAGCTTTTCTCACTGCGCCTCGGATCGCCTCACAGAGATTATGTCCAGTCTGGTCAGGCATCTGCATGCGTTTGTCGGCGAGGTGCAGTTGACCGAAGAGGAGTGGGCCAGCGGGATCGACTTTCTGACGCGCGTCGGCCATATCACCACCGACCAGCGCCAGGAGTTCATCCTGCTTTCCGACGTGCTGGGAGTCTCGATGCAGGTGATTGGCATCAACCACCAGCGGCCCGCTGGCGCGACCGAATCGACCGTCTTCGGCCCATTTTTCACCGCGAACTCACCGCGCTACGCCAACGGCGACGATATGGCCAACGGCGCTCCCGGCGAGCCATGCTATTTGCACGGCTCCGTACGCTCGCTGGATGGCGCGCCGATTCCGGACGCGCGCATCGAGGTCTGGCAGGCGGACGATCTGGGCCACTATGACGTGCAGTATGACGACCTGGAAAGCGCGCGGGGGCGCGGCCACCTGTTCAGTGATCGTGACGGGCGCTACTACTTCTGGTCGCTGCTGCCAACGGCCTATCCGATTCCTGATGATGGGCCGGTGGGCGACCTGCTGGCCGCCGCGCAGCGCAGCCCGATGCGTCCGGCGCACGTCCACTTCATGATTACGGCGCCCGGCTATCATGCGCTGGTCACGCACGTCTTCGCCGAGGGCGATCACTACCTCGACACCGATGCTGTCTTCGGCGTCAAGTCGTCGCTGATTGTGCCGTTCGAGCGGCATGAGGCGGGTATCGCGCCCGATGGCCGACAGATGGACCGTCCCTTCTCCACCATGCGCTATGACTTCGTGCTTGCGCCTGTCGCAGCGGAATAGTGTCTCACGCCGCCTCCCTGGAACTTTCGGCGTTCGTCTGTCGTCATAGCGGCAGCGCACACCGAAAGATTGTCGTTCAACGGCTACTCACCAGGGAGGGGATACATGTCTCTATCATCAGGAACGTCGCGGCTGCTGCTGGCGCTCGTCGCCGTCTTCGCCGTGCTCACCATCATCGCGATTACACTGGGATTGGCAAATGTGGCGCGCGCCGGGGCAGTCTCTGTCCTGCCGGTCTCATCGCAACAGACGGGCATCAGCGTCTGCGGGCATGGCACGGCGCAGGTCAAGCCCGACCGCGCTGCTATCAATGCGGGCGTGAATGTGCAGTCGAGCACGGCCCAGGATGCCCGCGACCGTGCGGCCTCGGCGATGACCTCGGTCATCAACGCGCTCAAGAGCAACGGTGTCGCCAGCGACGACATCCAGACGGGCTATGTCTCGATTGCGCCGCAATACGACTACAACGGTGGCGCACCTCGCACGACCGGCTACATGGCCTCGAACAGTGTCAACGTGACCGTCCGCAACGTCTCGGCGGTCAGCAAGCTAATCGACGCGGCGACGGCGGCGGGCGGCAACAGCATCTACATCAGCGGTGTCTCGTTCTCATCCAGCGATCCCTCGGCGGCGGCGAATCAGGCGCAGCAGAAGGCGCTTACTGATGCGAAGAATCAGGCGGCGCACATCGCGCAGGGCGCGGGCGTGAACCTGGGTACGCCGATCTCGATTCAGGTTGGCGGCTGCGGCAACTCCTCATCGCCAGTGCCGTACTACGCGAACGGCGCGGCGGCGGATAGCGCCAAGGCGCAGGCGTCGACGCCGATCCAGCCGGGCCAGCAGGATGTCGCGGTGGATGTCGCCGTCGTCTACGCGATTGGATAGACGGACATTACCCCCTCAGCCCCAGACCTCACCTCCTACCCCTCTCCCTGTGGGAGAGGGGCGCCAAGTAGGGGTATAGATGTGCGCACGATTCCGCACATACCGAGCTTAGCACCACGCGCCATTTTCATACTGGACAAAGTTGTTCCCATCTCCAACGGCCCAGCCCTCCGTTGGTGAGACCATCGAGACACCGTGAAAGGCAATCTTCAGCGGGGTGGTCACGCGCACCCAGCCGTTTTGTCTGGTGTAGTGCAAGATAACGCTGCTCTCGCCATCAACGCCCATAGCCCAGCCCTCCTCAGGCGAGGCCAGCGCTATCGCCGTCAGCGTGTCTTCTCCGGTGAGGGGATTGGCGGCAAGCTGCCACTGGCCGTCGTGGTAATGCAGGATCACAGGTGGGCCTCCGACGTAGGTCGTGTGGTCGGTGTTGCCAATGGCCCAGCCTTCGCTCGGAGAAGCCATCACCACACTGATGAGCATGATACCGGTCAGGGGAAACGACGGGGTGACGGTGGTCCAGGCGCCGTTATGATAATGCGCGATGGCCTCGTTCCCAACAGCCCAGCCATCGCTCGCTGAATCCATGGTGACACTCACCAGGCTGGGGATAGGCTGCACTCGCGTCCAGCCGCCATTCGTATAATGCAGCATGACACCAGGGCCGACGGCCCAGCCCTCCGTTGGCGAGACCATCGAGACGCTGCGCAAATCGCCTGAGGTCGGGCTGGTATCCTTGCTCCAGAGTCCGTCGCGGTAGTGCAGAATGGTCCCCTGCTGTCCCACGCTCCAGCCCTCGCTGGCCGAAAGCATATCTATGCTGGAGAGCTGTGCGGCTCCACCGGTAATCGGAACTGGCGACCATTGCCCACCCTGATAATGGACCAAGATTCCCCCGCCGGCTTGTATTCCAACAGCCCAGCCCTCGTCCGCTGAAACCATCGAGACGCTTGCCAGCGAGGGATGCGACTGGCAGGTGGTACAGGCATAGGTGCCGCCGCATCCGCTAAGTAAGGCGACCAGGGGGATCATTCCACAGCAGAACAAAGCCAGACGCGCGAGCACACCTGGCGTCGCAACGCCGACCATTGGATGCCAGACAGGTAGAGGCGTGATCTGATCGTCGTAGGGGGAATCGGAGCCAGGCATGGCCAACCTCCTTGCATTCAAGGAAAGAGCAGCAGTCATCACGATTACTACGCGCCTGCCTGGCTCATGCTCTCACCCGCGATGCACCCTCCAACTTCCATGCAGAGGTGCAGAGTGCTAGAGTTAACGCCGCTCGGTTTGTGTGGAATCGTGCGCACATAGATACATTGCCATCTCATGGCAGAAGGGGAGCTCAGAGGAGAGATTAACTCGCGAAGAGCGTTGTCAGGGGCGTGTAGAAGGCTTTCATTGCCTGGAACGCGGCATCGGTCGAAGTCTGGGCGGTGGCGACCGCCACCACGATCACCTGCGGCCCCTTCGCCGGGTTGAGGACTCCCGCGACGCTCACCGTGAACGTGGCATCGGTCGGCGCGACGCCAACCACCAGCAGATTGCCCGCCGCCCGCGCCCATGGCGCCACCAGATTCGACGTTGTGGGCGCGTCGGCCAGCGCAAGCACGCTGTAGACTGCCGAGCGATCCTTCGTCTGAAGCAGATCGCCCGCTAGCTGCGTGTAGAAGTCGGTCATCGCGCGCGGCGTCGCGTGGCACGCCATCCACGTCGGCGCCGTCTGGACGCCCTGGACCGATTTGCTGTTCAGATAGAGCGAGAGGCCCGCCGCGCTGCCAAGCTGCTGATAGATGCGCGGTGTTACAGTCGCGTCGCCATGGGAGAGCGCGAGCGCGTCCGTCAGATTGACCGCCTTGTTTTGCGCCTCCGCCCCGGAATAGAGAGCGCTCAGCAGCATCGGGCGCAGGCCCGTGCCAAGTGCGAAGAAGCCATCGGGCGCGCCCTGGGTATAGAGCCGATTCTGGCTGGGGATATAGACCATCGCCGCAAACTGCTTGCCAGCGGGCGCGACCGCCTGCCGGAGCGATGGCGCGAGTGCGCCCAGGTCGCCCAGAATCGCCCCCGTCGCGCCATAGCTGATAAGCATCCCATCAGGCACCCAGCCCTGGCCGCCTGTTCCAGCCACCGGCCCGTCCCACTCCACGCGCGACCAGATCGTATTGCCGACCCGCTTGTGCTCGATCAACTGCACCGGAAACGCAGGTGCGAGCGTCGCCAGCGCCGATCCGCGCGCCGGGTCTGGCAGCACATTCACCGACTGCGTCACCCAGGCGTCGCGTGGCAGCGCCAGATCAGGGGCATCGGTAGGAGTTGGCGCCTTTGATTGGGGGAAGAGCGCAGCGAACGAGGAAGGCGTCAGATTCAGCGGGCCAGCCGCGTAGGCCACGATTGCCAGGGGAATAATACCAGTGAGGCAGAAGGTCAGCAGGAGCAGCAGCGTGCCTTTCCAGAAGACCATCTGATGGGGTGGCGCATCGCCGGAGGACGGCTTCGTCGCGGCCCGCTTCTGCGTCGAAGCGGGCGAGCCACCCTTCAGTCCCGTCGCCATCCGCATGCTCTCTTCCGCGATTCCGCGCCCGTTCGTGGCCGCCCGCTAGCCCGCAAGCATCATCATTGTACCATTACCAGGAAAACAGCCTTGCGGTGTTATGCGGCCTGCGCCCAGCGCGCTTCACTTACAGCGGCGAATTGGGGTGGCGAGGCATGCCAGGTTGAAAGCTGGCCAGTGTCATAGTTGATGGTAATCTTGCCGAAGGAGCTGAGAATATCGGAACCCAGCAACCCGCGCACGCCGGAACCCTGCTTGAAGGAGGCCAACCCCGTTCTGCCGATATTGGCGGAAGGCAGCGCAATCGTGCCAGCGTTCCAGGCGTCCACGTGGACCGGGGTGACATCCTGCGTTCCACCAACGCCCGCGACCTGCGCGCTATTCCCGGTCACGGGAAGCTGAAGGGTGTCGGCAAGTTGCGTGTCGATCAGCGTGATGCCAGCGCCAGTATCCAGCGCGAAGTCGTATGGACCCTGGCCGTCGATGGTGACAGGCACCAGGATCATCGCCGTGCCGCCGCCTCCGCGCAAAATCTTCACCTGCGTCGTCTGACCTTTGCCTGTGGTGACGCTGCCCGTATTCGAGGAGAACCCATTATTGCTCGTCGGCGAGCCAGCGGTCAGGCTGCACGCGCCGACGACCACCGCCAGCGCGCCGAGCGCCGCGATAATCGCAAGGAGCCGCCCGCCCGCCCGTGGGAATCGCTGCCGCAATGGCCAGGACCAATGAGAGTTCAAGCGCATCAACGGATCCTCCTTCGGCGCCGTCTTCGGATAATGCCGAATCTTGCATATAACATTCGCACGCCGCGGGCGGTGCGCACCATGCGCACCGTGGCGTTCGTTCTGTGACGAAACTACGTCTGAAAGGTTCTCTGGGTTAGCACGACGTTTTCAGCCATCATACATCGCATGTCTCTTGCCACTACCTTATAGTCCATGGAATCAGGGCCGCGAGCATGGTTCAACTTGCTATCTGGCGCGTGATGGTAATGCGAATTGCCTGGGAATACTCCTTCGCCATCGTCTCGGCGGTCCATCCCATCTCCGCCAGCAGCGCTGCGTATTTACTGGCGTAGGCGGGCAGCGCCGTCGTCACCTCGGGATCGTCAATCACCGCCGCGACCCCTTCGAGCACCGTCACCTCGTCGCCCTGGTTCGTGCCGTCGAGCGAGACGCTCACCGCCGGATTCTGACGGAGGTTGCGAATCTTCTGGTTCTCGGGCTTGCTGAAGAGGAGGATCGTCTCGCCCTCCCAGAGAAACCAGACGGGTACCAGATGCGGCCTGCCATCCGGGCGCACGCTGGCCAGCCAGAGAATCTCCTCCGCGCGCAGCCGCTCAGCGGTATGCGCCTGTCGTGGATCGCTCATATCGAGATGGAACGCCATGATACCAGTCCTTTCTCCGTATATACGGAATATTGCTGTCTCGCCGACGATTCGTTAGCCGATGCGCCATGCTTCAGAAAGTATAGCGCGAGCAGGCATGCGATGCGAAAACGAGAAGATTGATACAAGTGATGCGCATCACAGGAGGCGTGGAAATTGCGACTCACGCAGCCGTTCGCGCGTAGTGATAGCAGCTATAGGCGTATGCTTGACAAGCGCGCCGTTGTGATACTCTGTCACAATGCGTGTGTGATGCGCGTACACTATCATCGTTACGAGCGGGGCGCCGCCAAAATGGTAGAGGATTACCACTGGCGTCCATGATGGTGAAGCGATCTTGAAGATAACTTGATGAGCAGGAATATGACTGCACAACAATCGGGCGAACATCCCCCAGCACGGCGCGCGCTGCTGGTAAGTAGCCCAAACGCCGGGAACGCCTCGCGTGCGGGGCAACTGACAACACAACTGGAACGTCTCGGCATCACGGTGGCGAGGCAGATGCTCGTTGGCGAGCTCGACCACTTGCCGCCGCAGGAGGCGCGCTGGCGCGAACAGGGATACGATCTGGTGGTGGCCGCGGGCGGGGATGGCACCGTCGGCGCTGTGGCAACCCATCTCACCGGAAGCGAGCTGCCGCTGGCGATTCTGCCGCTGGGGACCGCCAACGATGTGGCGCGCTCGCTCTATCTGCCCATGGATGTCAGCGAGGCGTGCGTCGCGATTGCGGGCGCGATACCGATGGACATCGATGTTGGTCAGGTGATGCCAGGACTGACGGCGCCGCTGGCCTATTCGGCTGAACAGCGCGCGGACCCCACCCCCGGCGATCCGTCGCCAGCGGCGGGGGCATGCTTTCTCCACGCCGCCACACTGGGGCTGAACGTCGAGTTTGCCCGGCTGGCAACGGACTCGCTCCGCCGCCAGCGGCTAGGGAAGCTGACCTACGCGGCGTCCGCGCTGGAGGCCGTCACCCATTATCACCCCGTCGATGTCACGCTCCATGTCTATGGAATGGAGGGGGCGCAGGAGATGGGGGATGCTGATACAGCCAACAAGGCGGATGAGACTATTATCCAGAGCCATGCGGTGCAGGTCTGTGTCGTCAATACCCCTGTCTTCGGGGGAAAGGTGAACGTGCGCCTGCCTGATGTCAGTCTGGATGATCGCCAGCTCGACTTCATGGTGATCGAAGCGATAGACGCCCAGCAGCTTCGTCATACAGTTCAGCAGTTGCTTGCCGCGCTGCGTGCCGCGCCTAATCAGCCCAACCATTCGGAGGGCGCATCTGGCAATGGGCAGGAGGCTCCGCGCCTGCCAGGAGTACGGCGATTTCGCGCCGGGGCTGTGGCCATCGAGACGGCGGATGCGCTGGATGTGACGCTCGACGGCGAGATTCGCACCCATACGCCGGTGATGATCCGCGCCTCGCGACAGCCGCTCCGCGTGCTGGTTCC
>JAICKD010000483.1 GCA_025928125.1 Ktedonobacterales bacterium | reverse complement strand
CCGTGTCGTGTGCGGTTGTTTATTGTCGATGATGGCGAGATGTTGCTAATCCAGGTTCGCGGCATGAATGTCGCGGCTAATCCTGCCCGTACCATATCTCCTCGCCAGCGAAGATCGCCTCACCTCAGGATTAGCCGGGGTCTTCGGGCCACGGCGCGCTACCCATACGACAATGCCGCCCACTCAGTTGCCATCGCTCATCTTTTTTACGCCGTCGCGACAGGCAGCGCGCGATCATAGCGGGCGAAGATGCGGCGGTAGAGGTCGCAGCGCCCGAGTAGTTCTTCGTGCGTGCCGCTATCCACCAGCTCACCTTTCTGCAGCACCAGAATCCGGTCGGCCCAGCGAATCTGCGAGAGCCGGTGCGTAATCAGTAGCGTCGTCCGCCCTTCGAGCAGCCGCCGGATCGCCTTCTGAATCTCGTCCTCGGTCGCGCTATCAATCGCGCTGGTCGAGTCGTCGAGCATCAGGATGCGCGGATCGGTGAGTAGGGCGCGCGCAATCGCCAGCCGCTGACGCTGCCCGCCGGAGAGCGTCACGCCACGTTCGCCAATCACCGTCTCGTAGCCCTCGGGCAGCGCGCGCACGAAACCATCGGCCTGGGCGTCCCGCGCGGCGCGCTCGATCTCGGCGCGCTCGGCGCGCTGGCCGGTGCTAAAGCCGATATTCTCAGCGATGCTCCGTGAGAAGAGAAAGACATCCTGCTCGATGGACGAGATTTGCGAGCGCAGGGAATCCAGATTCCACTCGCGCACGTCTACGCCGTCGATCAGAATGCGCCCGCCTGTCACGTCATAGGTGCGATTGACCAGGCGCGTCAGCGTACTCTTGCCAGAGCCGGTCTGGCCGACGATGGCGATAGTCTCGCCAGGGGCCGCGCGGAACGAGATATCGCGCAGAATCGGCGTCTCGCCATAGCTGAAGCTGACGTGGTCGAAGACGATCTCGCCGCGCACCTCGCCGCGATGGCCCGCCTCGTTCTCGTCCAGCTCGGTTTCCTCGCGCATCAGCGCCAGAATGCGGTTGGCGCCCGCGATGCCCAGCTGGACGAGTGAGAAGGTGAAGATCGAGAGGTAGGCTGGCCCGCGCAGCATGCCCATCAGTCCCAGGTAGGCGACCAGCCCGCCGAGCGTCAGCTGGCCGTGCGTCAGCAAGAAGACGCCGTGCAGGAAGGCGAGCACCAGCGCGAAGACGAGGATCAGCGGCGGCAGATACCACGCCTGAATCTGTCCCTCACGGACGAAGTAGTCGCGGTAGCCGCCCGCGCTGCGGCCAAACTTGGCGCGCTCCTGCGGCTCCTGTGCGGTGGACTTGACCACCTCGATGCCGGTAATTGTCTCCTCCAGCCCGGCGTTCATCGTGCCGAACTGCTGCCGCATCGCGTTCGAGACGGGATTGAGCCGCCGGGTATAGTCGCGGATGGCGAAGAAGAAACCGACGGTGAAGAGCAGCGGCGCCAGCAGCAGTTGCGGCGAGAGAAACGCGATGAAGACCATCGGGACGACGAACTGGAGGGACGAATCGAGGATCAGATCCAGGCCAGGGTTGATCATTGGGTTGAGCTGACGCACATCGTTGGTGGCGCGCGCCATGATGTCGCCGACCTGCTGGCGGTTGTGGAACGTCTGGCTCTTGCCCAGCAGGCTCAGGTACAGCTCGTCGCGTGAGTCACGCTCCAGCCGCTGCGCCAGAATCTCGCTGCTGAAGCGGGCGGCAATGTCGAAGACGCCGCCGACCAGCACACAGCCGAGAATCGCCAGCGCCACCAGCGCCAGTTGCGACTGATCTGGATGCGGCTGTAATACGACATTGAAGGCGGTGCCAGTCAGCCGTGCGACCGCCGAGAGGAGAATATTCGTGATGATCATCGCGCCGACCGCCCCGAGCAGAAATCGCTTGTAGCGGAGCACGTGGGAGATGACCCAGCGCACCGACCCGGCGCGATTATAGACATACTCATCGGCGACGGTAAACTCTCGGCTCGCCACGGATTGCCCTCCTACAAGTGGGTCTGCTGGTGATGTGGTGCGAGATGCCTCTGTTTGACACGATACCAATCATGTTCTTTACAGGGCACCCGCATATGGTAATCGAACGAAATTTCAATTGCAAGAGAGATATCTGCGCGAAATAAAACCACGCGCCAGCGTGGTCAAACATACCTCCTATGCCTGAAGGGAGGGGACTAGCTCCACCGTGGCAGAGTGCTACGACGTCATTTGTGCTTACACTCTTGCACCACTCCCCGAATTGTGGTGTATGACGGGTGGTGCGCAAAACAGCGCACTCTTGCCTCAGATGCGGATGGTTGCTTATCCGCGGAAAGGAGAGAGCGACGTGGATGAACTGGTGAATCAGGTGGTGCAGAAGACCGGTATCAGCCAGGACCAGGCCACCCAGGCGGTCCAGACTGTGATCGGTTACCTCAAGAACAAACTCCCGGGACCGGTTGCCTCGCAGCTCGATAACGTCTTGGGCGGACAGGGGCAGAGCAGCTCTGGCGGCATGATGGGCCAGGCTGGGCAGGCCATCGGAGGTATGTTTGGCGGTGGAGGCGACAACCCCAACCCCACCTCCTGATCGCTGATTTTTTTGAGTGGTCGTGGGTGCGGCTAGAGATACATGTCCCACCACGACCACGAATGACGAACGCTGACCCTCTCCAAGTCGGGGAGGGTCTCTTGCTACTCTGCCCTCACCCTTCAGCCGAATATCCGCTCAGGAGCGCCACCGCAGTCTCGACCACTGTGCCCAGCGGCGCCACTGCGATCCACTCCTCGGTGGTATGCTCATCCATCGCGCCGGTGGAGACGGTGAAGACGCGGGTATGCGCTCGCAAGGCGCTGGCGTCGCTGCCGATGAAGGTAGTCATCGTGCGCGGAGTGATGCCAAGCGCGGCTTGCGTCCGCATCCAGGCGCGCAGGAGCGGCTCGCTCTCATCCACGGTGTAGCCGTCACAGTGGGGATCGAAGGTGATGGTCGCCTCGCCGCCAAGCGATTGCGCCGCATCCGTAAACGCCGCCTCGATCTCCGCCAGCAGCCGCGCGCGGTCCGCCCCTTCGAGCAGCGTGCGCGCCTCGCCGAGCGCCCGTAGCTCGCGCGGGACGGCGTTGCGGGCGTTGCCACCTTCGATGCGGCCAATGGAGACGCGACTGGTATCGCCATCCAGCATGCCGACGGGATACGCCGCTCGGTGGAACATCTCGATGGCGCTGGCCGTCCCCTCCAGACGCTTGCCAGGATGGCCGCCGCTGCCGCGCAGCAACACGTCGAACGCGATGTAGGTGGCGGCATAGGTGACAACGACGCCCGCCTCGCCCGCATTGTCGAAGACGATACCTTCCCGCGCGCCCCACGGAGCCGGGTCAAACGCCTTCGCGCCGATCAGGCCGACCTCCTCACCAACGGTGAAGAGCAGCAGCAGCGGCGGATGATCGAGGCGTCGCGCGCGTAGCTCGTCCAGCGTGTGCAGGATGATGGCGATCCCAGCACTGTCGTCCGCGCCAAGGTTGGTGGCGCCGTCGCTCCGCAGGATGCCGTCAGCCAGGACAGGCCGATGCGCCAGCCCCGGCGGCACGCGGTCCATGTGGGCGTTGAGCAGAATCGGCGGCTCGGCGT
>JAICKD010000572.1 GCA_025928125.1 Ktedonobacterales bacterium | reverse complement strand
CACAGTATCGCCTCGCGGTTGGTGAGGTGACCGCGGCGATGGTGGCGGCGCTGCTCTGCGCTTTCCTCTGCGTCAACTTCCATTTCTTCATGGGCGACGGCATCCTCCCCTGGTTCAATGCCGCCAATGCCTTCGATGAGGGCATCACCCTCGACACCCTGATGCCACCAGTCGCGGTGATACTCTTCCTCGTCAACGCGCGGCTGCTCGTCGAGATGACCGAAATGCCCCTTGGCCAGTACGTCCAGCGCGGCGTTCGGCGCCTGCAAGCGCTCACCGATCATGGCCAAGGCAAGCAGCAGGCTACGGCTGGCATTGCTGACGGCGCTTCACCCACGAACTGACCCCGCGAAAGCTCATGCATATGGCACATGGTATGCTATACTATTTGCTGCTGAACTCCCTGGATGTGCCATATTGTAGAGAGCATCCATCCATGTCCCAAACAAGCAACCGCCGTGCGCGCCGACGTCCAACCAGGAAGCCTGAGCAACTTCGTGCGGGCCGCACGTATGAAGACGCCGCCAGCGCTCCCACATCCGATGGAGCGCCGGGTTTACCCGCTGAAGACCAGTTCCTGGTCCGCGAGCTGCATCTGAATCAGGCGCTTATCAAGGCCGCCATCGCGCATCTGGATCTCGATACGCTGCTCCCTGCTTTGCTCGACCCCATCAAGGATCTGATGGGCGTGGACAACGTGGCGATCCTTCTCGTCGCTCCAGACGGCCAGCATCTGCTCCTGCACGCGGCGCATGGACTCGAAGAAGAAGTCGTAGGGAAGGTCAGCGTTCCCATTGGGAAGGGCTTTGCCGGACGGATCGCTGCCTCGCGCTACCTGCTCTTTGTCCCCAATCTCGCCGAATTCGATGCCGTCAACCCGCTGCTGGGCGAGCGCATCCTCTCGGCGGTCGGCGTCCCGCTGCTGGTTGGCGAGCGCCTTCTTGGGGTATTGCATATTGGCGCTGGTACGCAACGTCTCTTCACGAGCCAGGAAATTGCTCTGCTTCAACACGTGGCGGAGCATGTCGCGCTGGCCATTGACCGGGCCTTGCTCTACCGTGGCGAGCGCGAGACCTGGGTAGAGCACGAGCGCCAGACACAACGCACGCGTGAAGCGCTCGACGCCATGCTCGAGCTAGCGGGAGCCATGGTAAGCGCCCCAGTTGTTTCCACCGATCCTGAGGATGACGTCGAAGACTCGGACGAATCCGAGAGCCCCGAGGATGCCCTCATTGCGCGGCGGCAACAAGAAGATGAGCCTGTCCATCAGTTAGCCGCACTCTGCAGCCGGATCCTCGGGTGCGAGCGTATCGCCATAATCGGCACAGACACGGAGACCGGGCGCCTCAGGCCCATCGCGGTCTCTGGAAGTTCGCTTCAGAGGGAACGTCTATTCCGTGCGGGCTTCGACCATCTAAGCATCGCGGACCGCTTCGGCGTCGAGGTCGAGGCGAAGCTTCAGGCGGGCGAGTCAGTCCTTTTCGACGTGCAAAGCGTTAGTCCCGATCATCCAGCCACCCTCCTTTCGCAGCGCTATTTTCTGATGTCACCGATGCTTGCCTCAGGCGCGCTTACCGGCTACATTGGCGCCAACTTTGGCGATAACGCGGACGACTACACCCCAGAGAATCGCGCGCTCGCTCATGCCGCCGCCCAGTTGATAGGGGGAGTCATGGAACGCCAAAGGCTTGCTCGCGAGCGCGCGGAAGCCCAAGCCGAAGCGATCTCGGCTGAGCGTGCCAAGCGCCAGATGGATGACTTTCTCTCTATCGCTGGGCATGAACTGCGTACGCCAATAACGAGCGCAAAACTCAACGTGAACTTTGTCATGCAACTGCTCGACCGCTACTTACAGACCGAAGATGGGGCGCCGCCAGTCGCGGAGGACATGACGCTTTACGCGGACTCTATCCAGCGCCTGACACGCGCGCGCAACCTGCTGGAGCGAACCAACCGGCAGTTCAAACGGCAGGAACGCCTGATCAATGATCTGCTGGACCTCTCCCGCGTTGATGTTGGCAAGCTGGATTTCCGCTTCGAGACGTGCGACTTCGTTGCCATTGCGCAAGACAGCACGGACGAACAGCAGGCGACGAATCCCGGGCGCTCTATTCACTTTTCAGCGCCTGATCGCCCGCTGCCGGTGTGGGCGGACGCGGACCGTCTCGTACAGGTGGCGGACAATCTGCTCTCGAACGCCATCAAATATTCGGAGCCGGGTACGCCCGTCGCGGTGCGCGTGTGCGCGGAGGGAGACTTCGCACGCTATGAGGTGAAGGATGAAGGCCCTGGTCTGACTCCAGAAGATCAGGAACGGATCTGGCAGCGCTATTACCGTGTCAACGGCATCATGCACCAGACCGGATCAGGGCCAGGGCTAGGTCTAGGACTCTTTATTAGCAAGACCATCGTCGAGCGCCACGGTGGCGAGGTCGGCGTCGAGAGCGAACCTGGTAAGGGATCTACCTTCTGGTTCAAAGTCCCGCTCTCTAGCGCGCAATCCTCATCTGATCGGTCGTAGCGCCGGGATAATTCGCGCCTATTCAGTCCATAGTTGGGGAGCTTGAGAAAACGAGGCCGAGCCTGCGCTATGCAAGCCCGGACGTTTTCGCATTCTGTCCGATGTCGGAGGACAAGTTGTTCACACACTGCTCACGCTCTGACTGTGCGTGCGGCTGGGCGATCCAGGAACGCCAGGATAGCCGCGACGATGAAGAACGGGCTCACGAGCAGCGCCGCCCAGTGGAGAATAAAGAACAACGCGATTGCCACCACCAGCATGATCACCGCTGAAACCACCGCGGTGAACGGCGCCAGCAGCGCGCCAATCACGCCCAGCACCAGCACCAGGAATCCAATGACGCCATGGGATTGGCGGACATCGGCGCCCATCATGTCGCCGATGAAATGGAAGGTCGAATAGGCAAAGTTGACGATCAACCCGATGACAAATCCAACGACTCCGACAATCAGAGCCACGGTTCGCAATGCGAATCTCATCCGAAACCACCCCTCTGTTCTCTCGGCGTCACGTGATTCCGCCGCCAGTCGTGCCAGTTCACCCGCCCTACGGGGTCGAGGCGACATTCTTTAGACGTACACAAGGTT
>JAICKD010000493.1 GCA_025928125.1 Ktedonobacterales bacterium | reverse complement strand
TCCATCGCAACGTGAAGCCGCAGAATATCATGGTCAACGACGATGGGTTGGTCAAGCTGACCGACTTCGGCATCGCCAGCATGTATGCGGACGCCGGCGCCGAGAGATTGACTGATCCCGAAATTATCCTCGGTACACCGTTGTACATTGCGCCAGAGCAGGCGCAAGGCGAGATGGTGCGCCCAGCGGCGGATGTCTACGCGCTGGGCATCGTGATGTATGAGATGCTGACCGGCCAGACCCCGTTCGATGGCGACACGCCGGTCGCCGTGGCGATGAAGCACATCCAGGAGGAGCCGGAGCCGCCCAGCGCGCTCAATCCGCAGATCTCACCGACACTGGAGCGCATCATCCTGAAGTGCCTCTCGAAAGACCCAGCCGCGCGCTATCGCGATGGCGATGAGTTGGCCGCCACACTGACGAACTTCCTGCGCTCGCCCGTGCGCCCGGCTACCAGCGCCGCATCGAACCAGCCTGCTAGCAACCCAGCGAGGACATCAGGTGACAAGCAGGTACACATGGCGCAAGGAGCCGTTCCTGCTGTCCAACCGACAATAAATCGCCATGTATTTGTCAGTCACAGCCACAAGGACGACACGTTCACCTATTGGCTCGTGGATGGCCTCAGAAAGGCGGGTATACCTGTCTGGGTTGATGTCGCCGATCTCACACGCGGACGATTCCAGGAGGTAATAGATGATGCGCTCGAGAAGAGTGATTGGTTTGTGCTGGTGCTGACCGATGACGCAGTACAATCACAATGGGTCAAACTCGAGGTCTACTCTGCATTTGGGCTATGGCACAAGGGTCGCATAAATAGCGTCATTCCTGTCATCTACAGACCATACAATCGTACAGGCGTGCCGCCCACATGGGATACTCTCCATTATGTTGACTTTGCGACGAACGCGGATGTCGCATTACAAGGACTGTTGCGCGCTCTCCAAGAGAGCGCGAAATAGGAACCATCTCTGTCGTCATACTGGGTATACTGCGCCGCCTCACGCCAGTAGCGCATCCATCACCATCGCGATGAAGCGTGGTGTGTCCACCTCCAGCGGGATGTCGAGCGGATGGGTGGGCTGGTCGAAGCCGGGGCCAATCAGCGCGCGGCGGTCGGCGACGGTCATACCAACGGTCATTTCCCCAGAGGTCTCCACGCGCATGTCCAGCGCGGCTCGCTCCAACGTCAGCGAGGGGTCGAGCAGCAGCGCCATCGCCAGCGGATCGTGCATCGTGACCGCCTCGAAGCCGAAGCGCTGCGAGTAGACCGCCACGTAGGGCGGCAAGATGCGGGTGACGAAGCGCGCCAGCGGTCGCTCGGAGGCGCGCAACCGCGCCAGCTCCTCACTGCGGAGCAGCGCGCGCATCGTCACATCCAGCGCGACCAACGTGACAGGCCAGTCGGCGGCGAAGACCAGCGCCGCCGCTTCGGGGTCGTGATAGATGTTCGCCTCGGCGACCGGTGTGACGTTTCCGGCGGCCACGATGGCGCCGCCCATCACCATGACCTCTTTGACCAGCCCTGGCAGTTCCGGGTCGCGCTGGAGCGCCAACCCTAAATTGGTCAGCGGGCCGCTGGCAAAGAGCGACAGCTCGCCGGGCCGCTCGTGAACGAGCCGCAGCAGTTGGTCTACGGCGTGCTCGCCCGTCGGCGCGCGCGCTGGCGCGGGCAGGCCAGCGTCACCCAGCCCATCCACACCATGAATCGCCGAGGGTGGGAAGGGCGCCCGTGCGAGCGCCTGGGACGCGCCGACCGCGACGGGTGTGTCGGCGCCCAGCGCATCGAGCGTCTTGAGTGTGTTGGTCGCCGCCTGCGCCGCCGAGACATTGCCCGTGACCGTGCCGATGGCGACGATCTGCGCGCCGGGCCAGCGATGCGCCAGAATGATCGCCAGCGCGTCATCCACGCCAGTATCTACATCCATTAGAATCGCTTTGGGCAGCGTTGGCTTTGCGCTCATGCTTACTTCGCTCCTTGCTCGAATGGCGGACAGCGGCGGCACTACGCGAGTGGTTCTCGCTGGCGCCATTCTAGCACGGCGGCCACTATGCCACTACGCCCCGGTGGGCGAGGTCACGAGCGGCGCCGCGATGATGAAGCCACCCGCCTTCGCGCGCCAGATGCTCGCGCCGTCACTGGGACGTAGCGCCACGACATCGCCAGCCTCGGTCGTGACGAAGAGCGTGTCGTCGCGCAGGGTTGGCGGCGAATCAATCGGGCTATTGAGCGCGACCTGCCAGTGTGGCTTGCCGGCCGCCGTGTCGAGCGCGTAGACGACGCCGCCCTGGCTGCCAACGTAGAGCGTCTGGCCGTCCAGCGTCGGCGCGGCGCCCGTCGCGATCAGCGGCGTCGGCGCGTTCCCGCCCGTCTGGAACTTCCATGCGAGCGATTGGTCAGCCGTGCGAATCGCATAGACCGTGGCGTCTTGCGCCCCAACATAGACGGTGTCGGCGCCGACGGCGGGCTGCGTATGCACCTGCGCGCCCGTGTTGAAGGACCAGCGACTCGCGCCGGTCTTCGCGTCGTAGGCATGTACAGTGTCGGCGTCATTCGCGCCCGCGTAGAGCGTATCGCCGACGATGGCAAGCTGTCCATCAAAGCCGCCATCCTGCGCCGCTGTCCAGCGAACGTTGCCAGTCGTCATGTCGAGCGCATAGACCGCGCCACTGAGACCACCGCTGCCGAAGTAGACCAGCCCAAAGGCGAGTATCGGCGTGGTGTAGATGTTGGTCTGTGGCGTCTGCAGCGTGTAGAGCCAGCGCTGCTTGCCAGTTGCGGCGTCGAGCGCGTAGACCGCGCCACCATCGCTGGTGACGAAGACCGTATCGCCGCTGACCGCGACGTAGCCGTCGAGGCCAAGCTGCGAGCTGACGCCGACGGTGCGCGTGAAGCTCCAGCGTGGCGCGCCAGTGGCGGCGTCGAAGGCGCGCACCGTGCCATCGTCGGCAGCGACAAAGAGGGTTCCGTTCGCCACAACAGGCTCGCCCGATGTCGTGACGGTCTGCGCCTTCCAGACCACGGCGCCCGTCTGGGCGTTCAGCGCCTCGACGATTCCTGGCGTCGTAATGCCCGCGCCTGTGCCAACCGATACATAGACCAACTGCCCGGCCAGACGCGCATCCGCTGTCACAGGGGTCGCCGTCGCCTTGGGAGCCGCTGTCTGCCCAGCGCAACCCGCCAGCCCCAGCGCCAGCAGCGCCGCCGCTAGCAGCCATGGCTGGCCCCGCGAGCCACCCAGCCGCATGTTCCACCGCATGATGCTCTCCTCGTTGGTCATCGAATAACAGGAGCGACCTCCACCCACGCGACGCGCCTGTGCGACGCCGTCTGTCAGATGGACGGCTGGCGCGGCGCCGATTTACAGCACAGCAAGCGGGCTGCGCAGCCTGAGTCGCTTTGACAGGCTTACGCGTGGGCGCATACAATAAATCGTCAGTGCCTCTAGAGGAGCGGCAGCGCAATGAGCGAGCATATTTCCGCTGACGCGCGCGGCTATCCGGGCGGCGTCGCACATCCCTGGTCGCGGTT
>JAICKD010000299.1 GCA_025928125.1 Ktedonobacterales bacterium | reverse complement strand
GTGGATGGCGGCTTCCGCGCGCGAACGGACGCCGGGGAGATTATCGATGCCCGCAACGTCGTCGTCGCGACTGGCGCGTACCAGACGCCCGCCATCCCACCTATCGCCCATGAGCTCACCGCTGATGTCGCGCAGCTTACGCCCGAAAGCTACAAGCGGCCCGGGCAAGTCCTACCGGGGACGGCGCTGGTGGTGGGCGATGGCGCGACGGGCAGGCAGATTGCGCTGGAGCTCGCCCAGAGCGGCAACCATGACGTCTATCTCGCCAGGGGGCGCAGCCGACGGGTCAGCCCGGCGCGGTTGTTGGGTCGAAGCGTCTTCTGGTGGATGGATAAGCTCGGCGTCCTGCGGGCGTCTCGCGAGACGCGCATCGGTCGCTACCTGATGAAAACCGATCCCTTCCCTGGGAAGCATCTGAGCCTGCGACGCCTTGAGCGGCGGGGTATCCGCGTGGTAGGCCGCGTCACCAGCGCGAAGGGGAGCCACATCACCTTCGCGGGCGGTGAGGCAGCTGAGATAGACACCGTGATCTGGGCCACTGGCTACCGCGACGACACACGCTGGGTGGCGATTCCTCAGGCAAAGGATGCGCAGGGAGGGTTCAGCCAGGAGCGCGGCCTATCTCCGGCGCCCGGCCTCTACTTCATCGGTCGGAGTTGGCAGTGGACTCGCGGCTCCGCACTGCTGACAGGCGTAGGCGATGATGCGCTCTATGTGCGAGAGCGTATCCGTGAGTATCTGGATGGGCGCAGAGATGTGCAAACTGCATCGGAGGTGTCATATGGCGCTGGCAACGTGGTGGTTTCCTGACCCGCTGCCCGATTTCCCCGCACCCCCTGGGCTTCATGCCACTCTCGCCACAGATGACAGGACGCTCACAGCGCTGAATCGCCTGCCGGAGCCGGAGGCGGAGGTGTGGGCGTGCTGGCGCTGTGGTGGCCAGATCAGCGAGCATGGCGCGGGCAGGACAGCGTCTTCTTGCTGGCCCACAGACACATCAGAGGCCGCGCCCTGCACCTGCGCCATCCAGCGGAAGTCGCATATAACAGTCGCGCCGTGACCGCATGGGCGCCCGGTCTAAGCCTCCACCTTCGCCACACCGCAGCCGAGTAAGGTCGCTGGAAACCGCTATCCGCAAACACCACACGGGTCACAGAAAGGTAGATCATCTTGACCAGTCAACAACAATCGGAACAGTCGGAACAGGTGTCTCCGTCGAAACGTCGAAGACGTGGCTGGCTCGTCTGGCTGGGTGGAATCGTGGCGGTCCTCCTCGGACTGACGCTGCTGGGAGCACTCTACGAGGGTGTGGCGGAAGCCGCTGATATACGAGCGTATCCCGCTCCAGGGCAGATGGTCGACGTGGGCGGGTATCGTCTCCACATCAACTGCGTCGGCACAGGCAGCCCGACGGTGGTGATCGATGCCGGGTTGGGCGATTGGTCGGCGTCCTGGAGCAGCTGGGTGCAGCCTGACGTGGCCAGGACCACACGAGTCTGCGCCTACGATCGTGCGGGCTTGGGCTGGAGCGAGGCTGGTCCGCTGCCACGTACCGCCGAGCGCTTCACTCACGAACTACACACCTTGCTCCATAACGCCCGTGTCCCAGGTCCGTATGTGCTGGTTGGTCACTCATCGGGCGGTTTGACGGTGCGTGTGTTCGCGCACGAATATGCGGCGGAGGTCGCTGGGGTGGTGCTCGTCGAATCGATGCACCCGAGTCAGGCCAAGCCATCTGGCGCGGCCACACCGCGCCAGGCCACCGCGCCCGCCAGCGAACTCTCGATCTACACACTCCCGGCGCGGATTGGCTTGGTACGTTTGTTAGCTGGGCCGCTCCAACTGGCATCGGGGTTGTCGCCGGAGGTAGCGAACGCCTACGTCGCGTTCTCGGTGACCCCACGCTCTCTTCAGACGAGCCTGGACGAAGGGCAGGGTATGCCTGAAAGCCTGGCTCAGGCGGCCGCCGTCACGAGCTTCGGCACGATCCCTTTGATTGTGCTCTCGCGTGGAGGGGATCGGGATCAGGACTGGCAGAGGATGCAGTCCGACCTCCTCCGCCTGTCATCCAATAGCCGACAATTGATTGCCGACCAGAGCGGACACAACATCCAACTTGACCAGCCAAAGGCCGCGGTTGGGGCCATCGTGACGATGGTCGAACAGATTCGTCGGCAGGCCATGCGGTGAGGCTCCGCCGGGATCGATGGGGCTGCAAGTCCTCACCAGGACTAGGCTAACGCGCATTCGACAAGCTCCTGCTCGGTCCGCGCGATGTCTGGTCGCGCTCCAAGTCGGCGGAAGATGCCGAGCGCATCCTCGAATCGGTCTCGTGCCTGGCGCCACTCCCGCGCGCTGGCGCGCAGTCTCCCCTGTTCGTACAGCGCGCGAGCCTCTGCGTAGGGATATGCCATGCTCCGTGCCAGCGCGAGCGCCTCGTCCAGGGATCGCGCGGCCCCGGCCCCTTCCAGCCGATGCTGTCCGGTGAGCGACGCGCCATGCAGCGTCAGCAGCTCCACCAGCGCCAGCTGATAGTGCTGGGCGCGCGCCCGCGAGATACCCTCAGTCAGTAGGCGCTCAGCTTCGGCGTGCTGCCCAAGCGCGTCATAGGCCAGCGCCAGACACGGCAGGAGGCGCGCCATACCGCGCTCCTCCGGATTCACTGCTTTCACCAGCGGTTCGAGCCGGGCGAGCGCCGCCTCTGGCCTGCTCCGCATAAGGTCGTACTCTGCCAGGAGCCGCTGGCTGTTGCGCATGGCTTCGGGGAATGGAAGCCGCTCAGCCAGAGTGACCGCCTCTTCGAGGTAGGGAATCGCCTCGTCCCACTCGCCCAGCGCCGCATGGATCACGGCGAACTGTCGGAACACGTTGGCATACTGGAAATACGACGCCGCCCGTCCGGAGGAGGCCGCCCGCGCGATCTCCACCGCGCGCCCAACCTCAGCGCGCGCGCGTTCCCAGTCGCCAAGGTAGAACCGTACCTCAGCCAGATTGGCCGTCTCCGCGCTGATCCTGCTCTGCGCGCCGAGGCGCTCCGCGAGCTTGAGCGCACGGTCGTAGTATTTCAGCGCGGCGATAAAGTCGCCTTCCGCGATGCACATGTCACCGAGGTAGTGGACGGCGGAGAGAACGCCAAAATAGTCCTTCGCCGCTTCCGCGACGGGGATCGCCTCCTCGCCCACCCGGCGCGCCTCCGCCAAATGCCCCAGTAGCCCCAGGGCTGGGCCGCGTGTCGTCTCTGCCCAGACGAGCATGCGCGTATCACCCACCGCCCGCGCCACCGCCACACCGCGTTCCGCCGCCGCCACCGTCTCGCTATACTCGCCCGCTATCAGCAGATTCATCGCCAGCGACACATAGAGCGAGGCCAGCGGTCTGGATGGCTCCGGCGCGCCAAGTCGGTCGAGCAGGGCCGTGACGCGCCGGACGCCTTCGAGCGGCCCCACAGTAAAATACAGCATACCAAGCAGCCCCACCGCCCGCATCTCACCCTCGGTATCACCAAGTTCGCGATACCCCGTCGCCGCGCGTTCGAGCGTCTCCGCACTGGCGTCAAAGCGCGCCAGCAGCCACATCAGCCAGCCGAGCTTTTCCCGCGCCAGCGCCGCGCTCGCCCAGTCATCGAGGGACTCAGCCAGCCCCAGCGCCGTCCGATAGTGCTGCTCCGCCTCTCCCGTCGCATAGAGTGAACGGGCGTAATCCCCGGCAAGCAGGGCATAGTGCAGCGCCCGCTCCGGCGCCCCACCTTCGCGAAAATGCCACGCCAACTCCGCGGCCCGTCGCGTGCGCAGTCGCTCAGGCAGCCGTTCCAGCGCATCGCCCGCCGCCAGATGCAATTTCCGCCGCCGCCGCACGGATAGGTCTCGGTAGAGCCCCTGCTGCGTCAGCGCGTGGTTGAAGATGTAGCCATCATTACGCGACTCCTGAAGTAACCCCGCCGCCAGCGCCTCCTCCAGCGCCGCGTCGAGCGTGTCCTCGGAGCGCGCGCCCATCGCCGCCAAGTCCTCAAAGTCGAACGCCTGCCCTAGTATGCTTGCCTCGCGAAGCGCCTCCTGGGCAGGTTCGCTGAGCCTGGAAACACGATCCGCGATGGTGGCGCGCACGCTTTCAGGTACCTCGATGCCAGCAATCTCATTGCGTTCCCAGCGCCCGTCGCGCCGGTACACGTCTCCGCGCTCGATCATCGCCCGCAATACCTCCTGGATGAACAGCGGATTCCCATCGGTGTGGGCATAGACCAACTCGGCGAACTCCTCAGAGATATCCTGGCCCATCGTCTCGGCGATGAGCCGTGTCGTTTCCGCAAGCTCGAGCCGATGGAGCGGTATGCGCGTCACCAGATGTTCGCGCTCCAGGTCGCGCAGCGCCCGCGCCAGGGGATGCTGACGCCCCAGGTCTATGTCGCGGTACGTCCCCAGCAGCAAGACGCGGTGTGAGTGGGTGTGGCGCGCGAGATGCTGCAAGAGTTCGATGCTGGCGTCATCCGCCCAATGCAGGTCGTCGAGCAGGAGCGTGACGGGCGCGTCCTCGGCAAGCGCCCGCACGAAGCCGGTTACCGCCCAGAAGAGCCGCAGATGCTCCTCCTGTGAGCCGCCGACGGTTGCGGGCGCGGCCCCTGGAGCGGAGAGCAGGTCGGGCAGAAGCTGTAGCAACAAGGGCCAGCGCGTAGGGATCGCCGCGCGAATGGATTCCGGCGCGGTGGTGTAGAGCGTGGAAAGCGCCTCCAGGAACGGATAGTAGGGCGCCGCCTGATGTGGCTCATAGCACCTACCGGTTCCTACCAGAAAGGCGCGATCCCGACAGGCGAGCATGACCTGTTGCGAGAGGCGTGTCTTCCCGATACCAGGCTCCCCCGCCACCATCATCAGCCGTCCAGCGCCCCGCATCGCAGCTTCCGCATCCGTCAGAAGCGCGGCAAGTTCCGTCTCGCGTCCAACCAGCGATCCGTGCGGCGTCGCGCCAAGAAAGCCCCCAACTGGTAGAACTGGTAGCGCTGATCCGCTCAATCCCGCTCGCGCCGTCCGCGCTGTCTGTATGCGTGGCGCGTGGTCGGCTTCGGTATGGCCTGCGCCCGCCGCATGCTGCTGATGGGCTGGGCGTGCGGCAGGCGCGCGGGCCGTGGCGATAAACGCCGTCCGCGCGTCCCCAGAGAGATCCAGGGCTTCGACGAGCAACTGGAGGGTATCGCGGCGAGGCACACGCTTCACTCCGCGCTCCAGATCGCTGATGGCGCG
>JAICKD010000787.1 GCA_025928125.1 Ktedonobacterales bacterium | reverse complement strand
GGTATTCATGGCGGCTATCCTCACATCATCACGGATGGTCAATGCCCGCGATTTCGATGGTTTGCGCCTCGTCCGTCGGGCGCGTGGCGAACCAGCGCAATGCCTCGCCCGCTAGATAGACCGACCCGGCGACGCAGATGAGGTCGCGCGGACCCGCGTCGGCCAGGGCGTCGGTCAGTGCCTGGGCTGTATGATCCACTGGGCGAACATCGAGCGCGGGCGCGGCATCGCGCAGGATCGTGGCAAGCTGCTCTGGCCGGGCGGCTCGCGGAATCGCCGCCGCGGTGGTATAGACGCGCGCCGCGCCAGACTGGGCAACCTCAGCGGCGACGCCCGTCAGGTCTTTATCGGTCATCAGGCCGATGACCAGCAGCAGGCGGTCCCAGGTGAAGTGACGGCGGAGCGCGGTGAAGAGATGGGCGAACGAGTCGGCGTTGTGGGCGCTATCGACTATCGCCAGTGGCTCATGCCCGACAATCTGGAGCCGCCCCGGCCAGCGCACGCCGCGCAGCCCCGCGCGAATCACCGCCTCGTTCAGCGGCAGGCCGCGCGCGCGCAACGTCTCCGCCAGGGCCATCGCCGCCGTCGCGTTCTCGATCTGGTGCTCGCCGAGCAGCGCCAGCTCCACCTGCTCGTAGCGCCCCGTCGGCGTCGTCACGTCGAAGAACTGGCGGGTCTGCTCCGCCGCGCCGGGCGACCAGATATAGTCGCAGCCGCTGCCCTCTGGTCCAACGCGCACCAGTGGCGCGTTCCGCTCGTGGGCCACCCGCTCGATGGCCGCCACCGCCTCGGGAGCCTGCGCCGAGCAGACGACGGGTATGCCCTCCTTGATGATGCCCGCCTTCTCGCCAGCGATCTCGCCGAGCGTATTGCCGAGGATGGCCATATGGTCGTAGCTGATGCTGGTAATGGCCGTCACCATCGGCGCGACGACGTTCGTGGCGTCCAGCCGACCGCCCAGCCCCACCTCGATCACCGCGTGGTCCACACGTGCCGCGCGAAACGCCAGGAAGGCCAACGCCGTCGAGACTTCGTAGGTGATATAGGAGCCGTAGGTTGCCCCCAGCGACTCCACCGCCCGGCGAAGCTCTGGCAGGAGCGCGATGAGCGCCTCGGCGGAAACGACCTGCCCATCGACGCGGATACGCTCGCGGAAGGTATGCAAATCGGGTTGCGTGTAGAGGCCGGTATGGAGTCCCGCGGCGCGCACGATGCTCTCCAGCATCGCCGAGGTCGAGCCTTTGCCCTTGGTCCCGGCGATATGGGTGACGCCATAGGCCCGCTGCGGATCGCCTATTCGCGCCAGCAGCGCGCGCTCGCGGGCGAGGTTGTCCTCGCGGTCGTGGACGAACACGCCAGTGCGTTCGGTATCGCTGAAGCCATAGATCCAGGCCAGCGCCTCGGCCCAGGTTTCGGGCCAGCCATCTTGCGCCTCGTCGCCGGTATCGCCGGTATCGCCGGTATCGCCGGTATCGCCGGTATCGCTGGTATCGCCGGTATCGCTGGTATCGCCGGTATCGCTCATGCGTTGCCCTCCTGCCAGCCGCGCACGACGGCGTCGCTCATGCGAACGACCCGCGCTATCTGCCGCACGTCGTGAACGCGCACGATATCCGCACCTTGAGCGATGCCCAGCGCGACGGTCGCCGCCGTGCCTTCCACTCGGTCATCCACCGGCGTGCCGAGCACCAGCCCGATATGCGCCTTGCGCGACGTGCCAATCAGCAGCGGACGCCCCAGCGCGCGAATCTCGCGCAGCCGCGAGAGCACCCGCAGGTTCTCAGCGCCCGCCAGCCCAAAGCCGAAGCCGGGGTCGAGAATCAGATGCTCCCAGGGAATCCCGGCGGCCAGCGCGACCTCAATGCTGATGGATAGCTGGCGCAGTACGTCACTGACTGGATCATGGCGCGGCTTGCCCCGCAGGTTGCTCATCATGACGATGGGAACGCGCCGAGCGGCCACGACGCCTGCCATGCGCGCATCGCCGTGCAGCCCAGTGATATCGTTGACCAGCGACGC
>JAICKD010000224.1 GCA_025928125.1 Ktedonobacterales bacterium | reverse complement strand
TGCAATTCGAGTGTATTCCTCGCTCGATGGGCAAGCCATGGGTGCGCTGGGACGGCCTCTGGGCGGCGGACACGAAGTTGCCAGCCGCATATCCCAATAGCGCGACGATGCTACAGCCCTTGGCGGAGCAGGAGGCTGCCGACGTGGTGGCGCGCCTTGACCGCTTCTACGCTCAGGATGTCCGTGGGTCGTGGATGCTTTGGAGCGCGTGGCCCACGCCTAATCTGACGCCATATGGCATGCGGGCGGCAGGCCAAACACCGCTTATGGTGCGCCTGCCCTCCCCTGTTCCTGCCGCTACTACCACCGGGCTTCGCATCGTGGAGGCCAGCACCGAGTCGGACCTGCTAGATCTGGACAACGTGATGATCCACGGCTATCCCATCCCCGAGCTGACATTTCCCGACGACCGCATCACTGATAAGCGAGCCTTTGGAGGGCCAATGCGCTTCTTCGTCGGCTATGAGGGCGACCGGCCAATCTCGTGCGCGATGGCCTGCATCGGCGAGCGCGAGCTGGGCATCTATGCCGTTGCGACACTGCCAGATAGACGCGGCAAGGGGTACGGTGGGGCGATGACCCTCGCTGCGCTTGCGGCGGCCCCACATCTCCCGGCGGTACTCGAGGCAAGTGACTTCGGCCAACCAATCTATCGACGGCTGGGATTCCAGGTAGTTAGTGAGTATACGTTGTGGTACAAACCACGCGGTAGCGCCTAACCTTATCTGAATGGCAAGCGGCCGTCATTGAGACGGAAACTCCTCGGAATGTGTTTCCTTGAGGCGCCGGGCCAGCGCCAGCGTCTCCTCTTGGCTGCTAACCTCGTCCGCGAGTTGCGCCAGCCGCACCGCACGCAGCAGCCGTCCGAGCGCCGGGCTGCCAGGGATTCCCAACGCCAGCATCAGATCTTTACCGCTCAGCAGTGGCGGCGGTATGAGCTGTTCGCGCCGATGGGTGTACATCTCCACAAGCGTATTGGCCCGCGCCGCCAACTCCATGGCGCGCCGCTGGTCGTCGCGAGTAAGCCTGCACGCCGACGCGACCAGCAACGTATCGACCACCATATCCGCGCTCTTGCCACCCTCCCAAAACAGCACGCGCGCGGCATGCAGTCGTTCAACGTCATCCTCGGTTTCCAGCACAGCCTTCGCCCGGCGCCAGAATGTCGGCGTGGATGCGGCGTCGTCATGCTCGGTGCGAGCGTGGATCAGCGCGGAGATGCGCAGGGATACTCTCCGGGCGTCGCTTTGGCCCCACGCCTCAAGTGCCGGAAAGCTCGCTCCATCGCCACAGATACCCACCAACCGATCAAGCTCACGCAGGGTTGCCAGCGCATGGACGGCCACATCGCCACTGAGCCCTGGATAGAGCACGGGCAGCGCACCCAGTTCATCCAGAAGCGCAACGCCATCTGTTGCCTGTGGCAGCACCAGCAACAGCGCCATCTCTTCGCGCTGACGGTCTGGCGAGAGCGTATCTAGCCGAGGAACCGCTTCCTGGGCCATCCACATTGTCTCGGCATCCGGGAGCAGCCCGAGACGCGCCCGCAGACGCGCCGCCCGCAGGATACGCCCAGGGTCGTCACGAAACGACTCTGGGCCAACCGCGACCAACCGCCTCATACGCAGATCGCGGCGGCCACCGAAAGGATCGATCAGGCTCGGCATGGCGTCGCCATCTCCACAAATGAGCGCCAGCCACTCTGCGCGCGCCATGAGCGGCAGCGCCATCGCGTTGACGGTAAAGTCGCGCTGGGCAAGATCAGCCAGGATGTCGGCGCCTTGAAGCTGGGTCAGGTCGAGGTAGTCTTCGGGACTGTGGCGCGGAACAAGCCTGATGGTTCCATGACCCAGACGCGCCAGCGCAAGTCGCGACCGCTGCGCCAGCCGTTCGGCCACTGGCAGTGGCTCCCCGGTCAACGCAACATCCACATCGCGGACAAGTATGCCCAGCAGCGCATCGCGCAGGCAGCCACCTACCAGCCACCCCTTGCTGCTTGTCTCGGCCAACACATCTGCCAGCGCGTCCAGCAGTAGCGACCAGTCCATCGTCTCGTCCATTACGATCCTGCTCCCGCTACAGCAGGTAGCTTTTGGGCCAGATGCTGGGCAATCGCCTGCTCGTAGGCGTCAGGCACAGGCAGGCATCGCTCCAGGACACATGGCGTTGCGGCGTTAGCTGCCAGCAGCACTCCAAAACGATGCAGCAGAAGTACAGGTGCTTGCCCCGGCGCTGTCACGGCAAGCAGGCATCCCGTGGCAGGCGGGTCGCCAGAAATGTAGTACGTGGTGACCACACCCCATCCGGCGTATGTAGGCGGCGACAGATAGTTGAATTGTATCGTGGCCCATGCGGAGGCACAGGTAAGGTCCGGCAACGGAGCCGCAGGACCGCTGATACCAATATTCGCGTTGACGTTCCAGGTAGAGCCATCCCAGTTGATCGTCACCGACACAGGCAACGAGTTACCACCCAGGAATTGAAGCTTGCCACCAACGTCCGGTTGGTTGGCCACCACAACACGACCCTGAAGGGTAGCGTAGCTCCATTCCTCATGAGCGACGACATATGCCTGCCACGGGCCTCCCCAGTTTGTCGGTGGGGACTGCCACGGCGCGACGCATAGCTCTCGACAATCGCCATACATCGCGCAGTCCGCGCCCGGTCCTGAATCGATCGCTACGCATTGCGCCTGCGGATTCTCCGCATCGGAGACAAAGCTCAAGGTCGCCCGCAACGGCTGAGTCGCCACGACTGGAAATAGACCATTGATCGTGGATCTGAGATAGCTTTCACCTGTGCGCACTACCTCGCTCGACTGACGGGCATCCAGCGCCGCGTGTATAGCGGCCAGCAGCGTCACATGATAGGCGGGCGTGACGTTGGTCAGTGACAATTGCAGCGAGACAACACTGGCGACGCCCTTCTTACCCGGCAGGATCCCCACCCGGAGCGGGCAGGTGTCGCCCAACGCCGTGGGTACGGTCAGTCGGCAGGAAATGTCTATGATGGGCGGGAATCGCCAGCGTATTACGTGGACGCCCCGCGCCAGATGGAAGGGCTGGTCAATTCCTTCGACAGGGAGATATGATAGCGTCGTGCCGTCGAGCGTCACGGCGCCCCATTGCGGAACAAGCGCGATATAGAGATTGTCCTCGCCAGCACGCACAGGCGCGGTGGCTGTCGGCGTCGGGCCGAGCACGGCGCCTAGCAGCGCCTCGCGTGTCGGCGCAATCGTGAGGGTCAGCGCCACAAGCGTCATCGCCAGCACGGCAGTGACGATAATCGCGCGCCGCCGTTGCACCAGACGCGACCGTCTCGGCGCGAAAAGCGGCTGGGCGGTGGTCGGTTCTGCCAACGGCTCGGAAGTCGCTGATAGGGGCTGGAGCGAGCTCACCTCGATCTGGAGGTCGTCGTCCTGCTCTGGATTGTGGATTCCCATCGTTGACCCGTTCTATTGCTGCTGATGCGCCTCGGACCGGCCATCCACAGAATACCGCGAAAGCAGTAACGCCCGCCTGGTCTCTATTGACCAGCGGCCAATATCCACCGTATACTGGCCTCCAGACGAAGCAACACGCGGCGCGAAGGAGAAGGCTCAGCTTCTTCCCCAGCAGGAGGCCGACATGATTGTGATGGATGGCGAAGAGTTTCTGACGGCACAGGAGACATGCGCACTGCTGGGCGTGAAACCGGCGACACTCTACGCCTATGTGAGCCGGGGTCTGCTTCGCAGCTATCGTCAGGGCATCAAACGCATGCGCCTCTACCGCCGCAACGAGGTCGATCGATTAACCCGCCTCCGCCATCCCGAAGGTACGGAGAACGAATCCGAGAATGAGCCACTACACGGCGACGACCCCGCCTGGATCCCCTATGTGTAGTTTACACATGATATATCTCTTCATGGCCTAGCTATCGCTTCGCGGGCCGGGTAATCTGAGGATGCGATACGCGCTCGCAGGCTGAGCCTCTGATTGACGCCTGCTGCCTACACAGGATATAGTGACCAGGATACGCCTCTCGATGCGCGATGCGCGGCGCGCTCGTGAGCGCTGTGTATGTCTCATGCGACGCGGATGGAGGATAGAAGGACCAATGGCAGACTTCATCGAGCGTCAGATACGGTTCCCCTCGGCGGGGCGTCCCGCGGTGATGCTCGAAGGCAACCTGGTGCAGCCATCTGTGCAGCGGCCTGAGAATGGCTATCCAGTGGCTGTATTGTGCCATCCACAACCGGCGAGCAGTTCGATGGACGACCCACTGCTGCGCCAGCTTGCTAACGCGCTTGCGACGGCGGGGGTGATCGTGTTACGCTTTAACTTTCGCGGCGTTGGCGCCAGCGAAGGAGAGCAGACTGATGGTCGGCTGGAGCCGCTCGATGTCGCGGGGGCAATTGAAGCCGCGAGGTCACAGACCGATGCCAACCCCGAGAAAATTTGCCTGATCGGTCATGCGTTCGGCGCCTATGTGGCGCTTGCCTATGCGGCCCATGACCCGCGTGTCAAGACGGTCGTAGCCATTAGCCCGCCAGTCTTCCGGCTGACTCCTGAACTGGGACGTTTTGAACGCCCACGGCTCTTTCTCACTGGTGAGTATGACGAGGTGTCGCCTCGCCATAAGCTCGAACCCTGGATCGCCGCGTTGCCGGGCGCTCGCAACCTGCGAGTGATATCGGGAGCGCGCCATTTGATGCGCGGCTACGAAGCCGTCGCATCGAGCGTTGTCGTTCAGTATATTCACCGCTGGGCCGAGACGCCCGGCGTCTAACAATCTACCATCTCCCATCGAACCGATGACTTCTTGTGACTAGCAGTGGGGCGATTACCACCGTGCCGATACAGACGACGAATCCAATGATCGTGCAGAGCGACCGCACTATTTTGCTGGAGGTGGATCATCCCCTCTATGCCGAGGCCCGCGACGCACTGGCGCAATTTGCGGAACTGGAGAAATCTCCAGAACACATCCACACGTATCGGCTCACGCCGCTCTCGCTCTGGAATGCCGCCGCATCCGGGCTAGACGCCGCGCGTGTGCTGGCCTTACTCGATCAATTCACGAAGTATGACCTGCCGCCAAATATCGTCACCGATATCCGAGAATATATCGGGCGGTACGGGCGATTGAAACTCATCCGTGATGGACGACATCTGGCGCTGATCTCGGAGGATATTGCGCTCATTACCGAGGTCTCGCGCCAAAAACGGATGCAGCCGTTCATTGTGGAGCAGCGCGATGCCAACACGCTCATTGTAGACCCAGCCCGGCGCGGCCACATCAAGCAGGCGCTGGTTGCCATTGGCTTCCCCGCTGAAGACCTGGCAGGGTATACCGATGGCGAGGGCCTGGCGTTTGCCAGGCGTGAGACTGCCCGCTCTGGTGAGCCATTCCACCTGCGGCCGTACCAGGAAGACGCTGTCGCGGCTTTCCATGCAGGCGGCGGTGTGAGCGGAGGCAGCGGCGTGGTCGTCTTGCCCTGTGGCGCCGGCAAGACGGTCGTCGGCATCGGGGCCATGGCGGCGGTGCAGCGGTCAACCCTCATTCTCACCCCCAACACGGTGGCCGTACGCCAGTGGAAAAGCGAACTGCTCGATAAAACGACCCTCACCGCCGATCAGGTCGGTGAGTACACTGGCGAGCGCAAGGACATTCGGCCTGTAACTGTCACGACCTACCAGATGTTGACCTACCGCCCGAGTGAAGACGGCGACTTCCCCCACTTTGGCCTGATGACTGAACACGACTGGGGTCTCATCATCTACGATGAGGTGCATCTGTTGCCCGCGCCAATCTTCCGCATTACCGCGGAAATCCAAGCGCGCCGCCGTCTGGGGCTCACGGCGACACTGGTACGCGAGGACGAACGCGAGGCGGATGTCTTTGGATTGATTGGACCGAAGCGCTTCGATGTCCCCTGGCGCGAACTCGAGCGTCAGGGGTGGATCGCGACGGCCGAATGCTACGAGATTCGCGTCGCGCTCGAGCCAGAGGAGCGCATGATCTACGCGGTCTCGGAGGAGCGCGAAAAATATCGCATGGCAGCAGAGAATCCAGTCAAGATGCGCGTCGTCGATGAACTGATTCGACGCCATGCGGAAGATCAG
>JAICKD010000082.1 GCA_025928125.1 Ktedonobacterales bacterium | reverse complement strand
GCCACAGCCACCGCCGAGCGCGTCTCGCCGCTAGCCCGCCGCATGGCGCAAGAGCATAACATCGACCTCAACCAGATTCAGGGCACAGGCGAAGGTGGTCGCGTCCGCAAGGAAGATATCCTCGCCCACCTCGCCACGCCTGCCGCCACAGTCGCCGCCCCTCAGCGCCCCGCCGCTGCCGCCCCCGTCCAGCCGCCAGCGCCGCCAGTGACCTTCACCGGAGCGGATGAGGTCATCACCCCGTCACCTGCGCGCCGCGTCATCGCCGAGCACATGGTGCGCAGCAAGCGGACCTCGCCGCATGCGACCACGCTCGTCGAGGTAGACATGACCACCCTGGCGCGCTGGCTGGAGCATCACAAAGAGGAGTTCAAGCAGCGTGAGGGTGTCGGCGTCTCCTATCAAACCTTTGCCGTCATGGCCGTCGCCGAGGCGCTGAAAGAGCAGCCCTATCTCAATGCGTCGTGGACCGAAGACAACAAGATTGTGCTGCGCAAGCAGATCAACATCGGCGTCTCCATTGCGCTCGAAAACAATCTGGTCGTGCCAGTCATCCGCAACGCCGACACGCTCAATCTGGTTGGCGTCTCCCGTGCGCTGGCTGATCTGGTGAGCCGCGCGCGCGCCAATCGGCTGATGCCAGCCGACCTCCAGGGAGCGACCTTCACGGTCAATAATCCTGGCGTCTTCGGCACGCTGATCTCGATGGCCATCATCAACCAGCCCAACGCTGGCATCCTGACGATGGATGCGGTAGTCAAGCGCCCAGTGGTGATCGACGACGCCATCGCCATCCGCCAGATGATGTACATGTCGCTCTCGTTCGACCACCGCGTAATCGACGGTCTGACTGCCGCGCGCTTCCTCGTGGCGATCAAGCGCCGCCTGGAGACATGGACTCCCGACAGCGAGATGTAGCGACATCTTCCCGCCTCCTTGCTCCCCTCGCCCGCTGGGAGAGCGGAGCAGGGGGTGAGGGCGCACGAAACCTGCCTGAGACGCAACAAGCCCGCTGGTCAAAGCGCCAGCGGGCTTACCGTGTCAGAATCGGGAACAGGATCGGAAAGAGGACAGATAATGGAAACCGCCAGAAGGGCGGGTGAGGGGTACGTCGTTGTACGCCTGCGCCTGCGTCAGCCTAGCTAGCGATGGCGGTCTCGCGCTCCTCGTGGCCAGCCCCAACGACTGCCCGCAGAAGCTCGAAATCGCGAGTGGCCAGGTCTTGCTGATGCCACTCGTAGGTCTTGCGGAATGGGAGCGAAAAATCTGGATGACGCGCCTCGACATAGAAACCCGCGCCTGTTCGGCCCAGATGCACTTCCGCTCCGGTTTTAGCGTTCGCGAAATGAAGCATTACAACTCACTTCCCTCGACGATACGTACTTCGTGTGAGGGGGCCAATGTTAACAGCACATGCCCACTGCCATTACGTATTATATCGCATCTGTGAAGTCCTTTCACGGCCAATTTTGGCCGCTTGTCATGCGTCGGGCCGCACTGTACCGCGTCTGGAGGCCACTTCGCGCTACTGCGGGCCTGCAAGCGTACCGGCCCAACTGTGCTATACTGACGGACTTTTCTCCCACTCGCTCGCCTCGCCATCGGCTCTATCAGACTGCAGCTCGCATCCACATCCTCGATCACCCGCTCATGATCACACCGCTGACCACATCACGCGCCTGACAAGCGCTTCACCCGCCGTCTCACCCGCCGTCTCACCACAAGGTTTACCCGCACGTTTACCACTCCTTTACCACCCCAGCGCCATCGCCATCGCGCGCAGCGCCCTCCTGCATATCCGGCAGGACATGCGAGTAGAGGTCGAGGGTCAGCGATACAGACGAATGGCCCAGCAACTCCGAGACAATCTTCGGATTGACCCCCTGCTTCAACAGCAGCGTGGCGCAGGTGTGCCGCAACTCATGGAAGCGAATACGCGGCAGATCACCGCAGATCAACGCCGCCTTGAACTGGCGACGCATCCGACTGTCCTGCAGCGGGAACCCCAGTTCATCGCTAAACACCGCGTCGAACCGATCCCCCTGCCACGCAGGCCCCGCCGCGACCTGCAGGAGCCGCTGCCGATGCCGCTGCTCGCGCAACCGCGCCACCATCTCGGGCGCCAAAGCGATCTACCGTCGTGAGCGGCGCATCTTCGGCGTCGCCACCGTCGGCTCTCCTGCCTGCCAGCTCAGCGACGCCACCGCCGAGAGTCGCCCGGCCCACCTCACACCACGTCAACGTCAGCAACTCGCCTATCCCCATCCCCGTCGAGAGCGCCAGGTTGAAGAACACCGCAAACGAATGCTGGGCGACCGAAGCGAGGAATCGCTGCGCTTCGCCGCTCGCCTGGGACGATCAATCTGATCCGTCACATCGCGGAGCGCCAGGCCCAACCACACCGCCTGCTTCAATGCCTGCCGCAGCACACCATAGACCTCCGACACCGTGCTTGGAGACAGCCCTCGCCCCAGCGCCTTCGTCACCACCTGCTGCACATGCTGTCCGCTCAACTGGCTCAGTCGCACGTTCCCAATGACGGGCGCGATCTGCATCCGAACATACGAGTCATAGATCGCCCAGGTATGCGGCTTCACCTGGGGTGGGCGCTTCGTCTCCAGCCAGCTCATCAGATACTGCGCCACCGTCTGACGCGCATCACCGATGAACTGCCCCTGTTCAAAGTCACGCTGCGCAGCCGTCAGCTTCTTCGTCACCTCGGCGTGCGTCTTGCCATACAACGACTTGCGCTGCATGCCCAGGGTCACTGAGGCTTCCCAACGCCCATCCGCGCGGCGTCTTATCGCGCCTTCCCCACAACCACGACGAGCCATGTCCGCTTCTCACCACTCTCCAACATCCCTGCCATCCCTGGCGCCCGACGCCCACTACACGATAACCCCAGGCCATAGCCCAAAGTGATCCCTCAGGCGGGCACGTGTCCGGCTCCACTTGCCCGCGCAATAAACTCGCTGAGCGCATCTATGGGGTGTGCTACTAAGCTTCGTCGGTTACATCTGGAGCGTCCGCTTCGTTTCGGCAGGTAGACGCTTCAGATGAAGGAGATGAAGCCAGCATGAGTCAGAACGCACCCGACAAGCTCGCCCATCAGCGGCTGAGCGTGCTCCAACTCGCCGAAGCGCTGGGCAACGTCAGTGTCGCCTGCCGCCAGCGCGGCATGACGCGGACGCAGTTCTACGAGTACAAGCGGCGCTTTGAGTTGCACGGGCTGGAGGGGCTCAAAGACCTACCGCCAATCCACAAGAGCCATCGTGCGGCGGTGACTAGTCCACTCGTGTTCACGCTCGCGGAGGCGCTGCCCAGCACGGGATCGTTCAGCAGATAGCTGAGCGTGCCGTTGACGCTCTCGGCCAGCGTGCCGTAGTAGGCGCTGGTGGTTGTGGTCGTCGGCGGTGGCGGCGCGCTGACGGTGAAGCTGCTGGAGGAGGTCGCGCTCCCACCCGGCGTCGTGACACTGAGGGGACCATTCGTCGCCCCGGCTGGCACGACCGCCGTCAGCTGGCTGTCGGAGTCCACCGTAAAGCTGGCGGCGAGCGTGCCGTTAAAGCTGACGCTGCTCGCGCCGGTGAACCCGCTGCCCGTCAACGTGACGGTGCTGCCCACTGCGCCTGAGGTGGGGCTAAAGCTGCTCAGTGTCGGCGCTGGCGGGGGCGTCCCCGACCCGACCACACTGACGTTATCCAGCTCCGTATTGGCGGCGGTGGCGAACCCGATCCCGCCGCTGCTGAAGCTGCTATCCGTGCCGGAGCCGACGACGGCGCCATTGATCGAGGCGCTGATCGTCGTCCCCTGCATGCTGAGCGCCAGCGTGTAGAAGGTGTTGCTGTCGTAGCTGTAGCTGGCGCTGTAACTCGCGCTTGTCCCTGCCAGGCTGCCCGTGTCACGGGGGGTGACGCCGCCGGTCTATGAAGGAAGCTACGTAGCACATACGATCAACGACAACCTTCCACTAAATGTCAAGGCAGGTAACCGGATGCGTTTTCAGACGTGCTCTATTTTCTCTTTCTCGTTCTTTGCTTCTTGCTGAACATAATCGTTCTCGTATGCCCATGGATTAGCTGGCTCAATTGTGGCAGTCCGTTCATATGCCCGTATGGCTTCAGCCGTTTCCCCTAATGCCGCTAATGCACGAGCACGGCCTAACCAAGCCATTCCATAGTCTTTCGTCACAGAAATAACCCGATCAAACTTACGGAGGGCGGCACGCGGCTCCCCCAGTTCCAATAAGCTCATTCCCCAACTCAGCATTGCCATGACGCGTCCATCGTTCAGTTGCAGTGCTCTTTGGCTTTGAGCGAGACACCTGCTCCACAAGCTACGCGCAAGGAGTATGTGCGCGTACGACGTCTGAAGCCCTGTATGAGCATAGTGAGAAGATATTAGCGTAGACATCAACGCTTGCGCCTCTTCATAGCGTTGCTGGAAATACAATGCACATGCACGCGAATACAGCTCTATCGGACTATAGTCACCTCGTTCGGGAAATGTACTTAATAACGCACTGTCCTCATTAAGGGCAAGAATCCACTTCAATCGTGAAGCCAACGCAGGATCATTCCCCGCAACCATGGGCCAATCATATGGAACGCCCCACCGCTTGGCCCATGCATCGCTGCCAAGAGCAGTTTGAGACTCCGTAACGATTACAGAGACTTTCATGGGATTCATCGGCCTCGTCGTAGCAATGACTCGCCATACGTGCGGATAATCGTCTACGAGCGCATCCGTAGAAGGGATGAAGATCACCGAAAGTGGACAAAGATAGAGGCTCATGTTGAGTGACTCGTGTTGAACTGATGTCGCTAGAAACTGTTCCCCACGCTCATCAATGCGAACGTCAACCTGACACTCGCGAATTGCTGTCACGAGAGGAGCAAAAACTGGTTCAAGAGGACCTGCGCTCCAGACAAGTACGCTCAACTTGGTAGACATGCTCGTCACTCCTGGTACGGGGAAGACAAACGAGTCGCACGAAGGAAACGGAGTTGCTGAGATTTGCCAAGTGTTGCGATTCCCAGCAACTCACCATAACGGCGTACCTGATTCCCCCCACTCACCGTAGGATATTATAAATAATGTTGTTGCCGCGCCAATAGGGAGCGCCAAGTTGGATTCCATTGTCTGCGGCAAAATAGTGGGCCATCTTGTCTAGCGGAGATCCGACGACCGTGCCTTCATTTGCGTGCATCTGCAGCGTTTCTTCATTTTCTACATTCTCCAGAGTCAATGTCTGGAGAGACGTTGGATCGCCTCCAGCCAGCCTCAGTTGGTCTGAGAACACTTCAGACGCATGCGGACCTTCGGGGACATCGCGGTACGCCAATTTCATCGTAAAGTTGCTCTTATTTGCACTCAGTGCTGACTGATAGGTTGAGCCATTTTCAAGCTGTGAGTAGACGGTTGTTCCGTCTGACCCCGATGTAACTGTTGTGCTGCTAGGCAGGCAGCCGGTATTATGCACCACTGCCTGGAGATCGCCCACTGCAAACGTATGCACGCTATCGAGTGAGAGATCCCACATCGGCCCCACGCCCGGCAGCGCGTGCAGCGCCACTACTCGCGCTGTTGTGCCATCGAGCAGCCGCACCGGCTCGCCGTCATGGAGTTGTCCTGCTACCACCCAGCCACGATCTGCGGTCAACCAGGGATGGTTGGCCATGGTGTGGATCGTCTCGTCGCGGGTCAGTGTCGCCCTCGCTGCTCCCACCGCAGCGTGCGGCGCCTGGCGCCCATGTCCGGCGCCTGCAGCCGTCGCTGCCGTTGCAGCCAGCTCCGGCGTGGCCAGGGTCACATCCAAGCGATCATGGTCGTGGTTGAGGAAGACGCGCACGATGGTCTGGGGCGCCGTCTTGCCGGTCGCTGGATCATACGCCTCGACCGGCTGCCCCACCTTCAGCGACGCGATGGCCTGCTCGCCCTGCGGCGTGGCGACCGGCGTGTCCGCAGCGAAGGAGAGGCCGCCTGCGCAAGCGTCAGTGGACAGGTCAGTGGACAGGTCAGTGGCCGCAGCCGCCGTGTGCGCGGCGTCATCGGCGAGCAGCAGCGACTCTTCTGCCGCACGCGCCGCCTCCCCCACCTCGGGATCCCCCACGAACGTGCCCCCGATCGTCAGGGCATCGCTCGCGAGCGTCAGGGCAACGGCGGCCGCCGCCTTCCACTTGTCGCCGGCGCTGGCCTGCGGGTCCTGGAAGAGCGTATGGAACGATTGGTGCAGCGTGTCGGTCCCCAACACGGCCTGGCCGAGGTAGCTGACGAAGCCTTGCCAGGTGCCGGGCGCCGCCCATTGGTAGGCGTAGACCTTGGCAGGCATCTGCGCTTGCTCCATGGCTTTCCAGGTTTCCCAGTCGCGTGGGTTGGCATAGAGGTGCCCGCTCGGATCGGTGCGCGTCTCCGGGTTGCCCGCCACATAGGCATAGCGATTCAGCCCACCAGCCAGCGTCGTATCGGGGCTGCTGAACTGCCCGGCCACTGGGTCATAGTAGCGTGCGTTGTAGTAGTCCAGCCCACTCGTCGCATCGGCCCGTTGATGGGTAAAGGCGTAATCGGTCGGCAATGTCCCACTCTGGTAGCGCACGGTGCCATAGGGACTGTAGAGCTGCGTAGCCGTCACCGTGCCATTCGCGGCGCTAACACTCTCCGAGACGCTGCCCAGCCCATCGGAGAGCGTGTAGGAGAGCGCGCCATTCACGCTCTCCGCCAGCCCACCGCCATAGTAGGCAGTCGTCGTCGTCGTGACCGAGCCGCCCGCGTTGGGCCACTGGCTGGCGATGTCTTTGGTCCCGCTGACGTAGGTGTGCTGGGTAGTGGTGTTGGTGGCGTTGCTCTCGTCGAGTTGCTGCACCCGCTGCCCTTCACCGTTGTAGAGCGCTTCCTCCAGCGCCGGGGTGTTGGTGGGGCTGGTGGTGCGTTCTCGATGTTCTGCCAGGCGGTGAGCCGTCCCTCGTTGTCCCAGGCGAGCAGTGCGCCGTTGGGCGTCGTGCCCGCACAACTCGTCGCAGTGGTGGCAGCACGGCAGGCAGTGTTGCCCGCCGCGTCGTAGCTGATGGTCCAGGTGGCGCTCCCACCGCTGGGGCCAATCGCGGTGGCGGCATCGGCATGCGTGCTGTCGCCGTAGATGTGGCTGCCCAGTGACGAGGACGTCCTGCAGGAAATTGATCGCCCAGACGTCGCCTGGTCGTCAGGCCTGCGCTGGTGTACCCTGCGGTATGCCTGCCACCTGCCTACGCTTGCATCGCCGAATCGCTTACCCCTACAGGCGATAGAGGCACTGGACGCGATTGTGATTGATGCCCCCCACCTTGCACTTGAGCAGGATGTGCAGTCGTCGATAGACTTAGCGCGAGCGGCTGCGCACACTCGCGGCGCAGCCGCTCGCGCGGGTGCGCTTCATCGGCTCGCCCGCGTCGCTGGTAGCGGTCCGTGCGCCGCTGCACGCCTAACACGTGGCCGACGCGCCGCTCCGACACCTTGTAGGTTGCTTGGAGATTGCCCACTGCTGCCCATTGCGCAGCAGACCTTACAAATTTTTGTGGTGATCTGTTTCAGCGCCGTGCTGCCCAACGTCAAATCACCCATGATCAGATTGAGGGGGCGGTCCTCTTCTTCGAGCGATCGCTCTACCTCCAGCCGCTGCTCTTGCGGTCCATCTAGATCGGGCGCTCCGACCAAGCCGCCACTAAGTCCGCCCGCGGATGGATCACCAGCTTGGCCGACATTACGGCCACCACGCACGAAATCCACGACCTGTTCGTCGCAGGGGATATGACAGCAGCACAGGCGAAGCTCCCCGCAGAGCGGCCCTATCCTCTGCCGACCAGCCTCCAGACCGCCATAGGAGCAGGCTGACCCCTTCGGGGCAGCCCTAGCTCTGGCTACCTACTTCCGAAGTTGGGCAGCCGCGTTCTCCGCCACGATGCTGGACGGGGAATCGGCTAGCGAAGTCAACGCCCCGCGTGCGGTGTCGCCACCGATCCCAACGAGCGCCCAGATCGCCTTGACCGCCAAAGCACGGGCATCATCATATTCCAGATATGCTGGGACCCACCGGGCTAGGTGCGCCAGCGCATCAATCGACGCGGGCGACCTCAGCTCCCCCAGCGCCGAGGCCACGTCCTCATGCCGCTGATGCCAGTCCGCGAACGCAAGCGTGAGTAGCGGCTGGAGATGATCATTCGTGAAGCCAAACCTGAAGCAGACGACTAGAGCCAGCTCCACGTCCACCGGATCACGCCGGTTAACCGCATCGCGCAGAAGATCCAGTCCCAGAGCCCTTCCGTCCACCGCACCGAACTTCTTCAGGAACTGCTCATTCGACATCGGCTGCCGACCAGGTACAACGAACAGCGCCATAACAAGCGAGCGCTCTTTTGGAGACACTACGGCACCTCCTCGTAATCCAAGATCTGATCATTGAAGATGTCGAGCGCAGGCCCCCGGCCAAGGCCGATGTTCAGGATGCCGCCCTCGCCCTTAAAGAACGCCGAGGACTTTGCCCAGCCCGACCCCACCAGCGGCATGTCTGGATATGCGGCAGACGCAATGGACGAAGCATCGCGTACGCCTACATTAGCAAGCGCATCCTGTGTGCCACCCTGAACTGTGAACCTGACCGTCACCCCCTGATATTTGGACGCGTACTCCAACGAAGGGGAGATGAAGGTCTCCCTGGTAGGCGGAACATCACCAGTCGCCTGCAATTGAGCGAAATGCTCCTTGCTCATCGTCCGAAAGAACGTTTCCGAATCTTTGGCATCTCCCACCACCGTCGCCGCATCGGTGGCGACCGCCACATGCTCGAGGTCCGCGGCGGCCAGCACCGCCGCATCAGCCGCACGCGCTCCCTCCACGCCCTCTGGTTGAGCCGTGACAATGGACACGAGCGTCACGCCATCGGTAATGGCCGTGAAGACCCCGACGCCTAGCGCCTTCGCCTTATCTCCCGTGCTGGCATGCGGGTCCTGGAAGAGCGTGTGGAACGATTGGCTCAGCGTGTCGGTCCCCAACACGGCCTGGCCGACGTAGCTGGCGAAGCCTTGCCAGGTGCCGGGCGCCGCCCATTGATAGGCGTAGACCTTGGCAGGCTGCGCCAACCACTGCGTATAGCCGAGCTTGAGGTCGAAGTTGTGCCCCGGAGAACCCGGGATGTGCCCGCT
>JAICKD010000887.1 GCA_025928125.1 Ktedonobacterales bacterium | reverse complement strand
CGGGCGGAGGTCGATGTCGATATCTTCACGGAACGGCTCCAGCCAGGCGACGCCCTGCTGTTGTGCAGCGACGGCCTATGGGAGATGGTGCGCGATCCACAACTGACCAATATCCTCACCGAGGTTGATGATCTCAACGAGACGGTTAACCTCCTGATTCAGCGCGCGAACGAAAACGGCGGCGAAGACAACATTTCCGCTGTGCTTGTCCGCGGGGTCGCTGGGTAGGAGCCATCGCCATGCCCCTCGCGTCTGGGACCGTTCTGGCTGGGCGCTACCGGCTGCTTGCTCGTCTGGGTGAAGGCGGAATGGGTAGCGTCTACAAAGTGGAGGACGTCACCCTACCGGGTCGATTCCTCGCGCTCAAAGAGCTGCTCGACGACGCCACGCTGCCGCCGGACGAGCGCGCTGCCGCCGTCAAGCGCTTCGACGACGAGATCGCGCTGTTGCGCCGGTTGCATCACCCACGCATACCCTCCTTCGAGGGCCATTTTCTCGAGCGCGGCCAGCACTACTTCCTCATGGAGTTGATCGCTGGCGTCACGCTCGAAGACCTCCAGACGCAGCGGCGCAGCCCACTGCCTGAATACGATGTGCTCTCGTGGATGTGCGATGTCTGCGATGTGCTGAGCTACCTGCATGCGCAACACCCGCCGATCATCGTGCGCGACCTTAAGCCCGGCAACATCATGGTCACGCCGAGTGGGGACGTGTTTCTCATCGACTTCGGCATCGCGCGCACCTATAAGGCAGGCAAACAGAGCAACACCGAAAACCTCGGCACCGCCATCTACGCCTCGCCCGAGCATCACGGCCATGGCCAGACCGACGCCCGCTCCGATATCTACAGCCTGGGAGCGACGATGTATCACCTGCTGACCAATGCCGAGCCAGCCCCGATGGAGACACCACTCCCCGGTTCGTTGCGCCGCCACGCGCCTGGTGTGAGCGAGGCTACCGAGCGCCTGATTATCCGCGCGATGGAGCTTGACCCCGCGCGCCGCTTCCCCGACGCGGAGGCGATGCGACAGGCAATGCGTCAGGCGATGATGGCGCTCCCACCCGCAGTCCAGGCCAGCCGCACGCGCATCACGGCTTCCGGCTCAACGGCCTCCGCGCCTTCGCTGCCAAGGTCAGCCGCGCCAAGTTATTCGTCCAGCGCGCCCGCGTCTCCATCCGCGCGTGGATCGTCGGTCGCCGCGCAGCCAGCCGTCGCGCCCGCGCCCGCGTCGCGTCCAGCCGTCAGTTCCGGCGTGCGGGCCGTCGGGCTGATCTGTCCGCGATGTGGGTTTGTGAACCGCTCGAACGCGAAGTTCTGCGCGCACGATGGCGCGCCACTGCGCCCAGGCATCGCGCCGCGCAACCGCGCCGGAAAGCCCGCCGCAGCCCCAGTGACGAAGATTGTCCCCGCCAGCACCGCTGAGTTGCACGCCCAGCGCGCCACCGAATCGTTCGGCGCTGGACGCTTCCAGCAGGCGATTCGCCAGGCGGAGGAGGCCATT
>JAICKD010000199.1 GCA_025928125.1 Ktedonobacterales bacterium | reverse complement strand
CCCCGCTACTCCCCCGCCGTGGATTCCGGCTTCTGCTCCGGGGTGACGCGCTTGCCCTGGCGGCGCGGCTTGCGACGGTAGCCCGCCAGATCGTGCAGTTGGTAGAGCGCGCTGATGATGGCCTCGTCGTTCCAGCGTGAATTCAGCGGCGGAGCCAGCCCCAGCGAATCGAGGATGCCGTCGCTGCCAGTCAGCGCCACCAGCGTCGTCGCCATGCACTGCGTCACGGCGTCCAGGTGATAGCCGCCCTCCTGCACCACCACCAGTCGCCCGTCGCAATAGCGGTCGGCCATCTCGGCCACTTCGAGCGTCATATCCGAGAAATCGGCGTTGCTGAGGCGCATATCGCCCAGCGGGTCCATCCAGTGAGCATCGAAGCCCGCCGAAAGCAGAATCACATCGGGCTTCATGCGGTCGGCGACTGGCCAGAGCACCTGGCGGAAGATGGGGTCGTAGACGCTCCAGCCGGAGCCGGGCGGCAGCGGCACGTTGATCGTCGCGCCTTTGCCCACGCCCTCGCCTAGCTCCGTGGATGCGCCCGTGCCTGGATACCAGGGGTACTGGTGAGTCGAGAAGTAGACGACATCGGGATCGTTATAGAATATTTCCTGCGTGCCGTTACCGTGGTGTACGTCATAGTCTACGATGAGCACCTTCTGCCAGCCCCAGCGCTGCTGCGCATAGCGGGCGGCGACGGCGACGTTGTTGAAGAGGCAGAACCCCATCGCCTGCGCGGGGCGGGCATGGTGGCCGGGAGGACGCACCAGCGCGTAACCGTTGTGAGCGCGTCCCTCGCCGATAGCATCCAGCGCTACCAGCGGCGCGCCCGCGGCCAGCGTGGCGGCGAGATAGCTGCCGGGCGAGATGTAGACATCGGTGGCGAACTTCACCGGGCCAGCATCGTCTCCCGCGCGCTCGCGCAGCCGCTCGACCGCCAATTGCACTTTCGCGACATAGGCAGGCGTATGGACTGTGAGCAACTCGTCGAGGGTAGCGGGGCGCGCGTCCTGCCGCAGCACCCGCTCGGCGGGTAGCGTCTCCTCGGCGATCAGCGCCTCGATCAGGGCGATACCTCGCTCCAGCCGCTCTGGCGTCTCCGGAAACTCCTCCGGCACATGGTGATCGAGCATCGCCGGATCATAGACCAGCGCCGTCGGCAGCCGCGCTGGCTCGACTTGCTGGTTCTCTGGCTCGGCTGACTCAATGGATTCGGCAGGCGCTGGGGATGAAGTGGGCAGGATGGTATCAGGCGTATCTGGCATGTCTGGCGTATCGGCCACGGTGAGGCTCCTTGGGAACGAGAAATGTAGAAGAGCGGCTGGCGGTTAAAACCGCGCCTGAACGGCCTCGCTTGCGCTCCGCCACAAAACCCGCCTGCGCGGGTTTCTCTCAGGCTGCCTCTGGCACATGCTGCGCTGGTGCGCGTCTGCTTCTGGACAGTCCGCGCAGGCGGACTTTGTGGCCGCACGAAGTAAGGCCGTTCAGGCGCGGTTTCAACCGCCAGCCGTCGCATTGTCTGGGACGTATCAACTATGCCACAATACGCGCATCCGTGCTACCAGCGCACTACCGGCGTGGGCAGCTTCGGGAAGAAGTGATAGAATGCATACTGTTCGTGCGCGTGGGTGATGGTGAGCGACACCGCGCCAGATCGCGCCACTGGTTCCCCATCTGATACCCGTGCATGGCTGTATGCCAGCAAGTCCCACAAAAAGGAGCGAGCCCACCAATGGGATTCAATATGAAAGACCTTCAGCGGATGCAGGCGAAGCTGATGAAGATGCAGGAAGACCTGCAAAACAGCGAGTTCGTTGGCACATCCGGTGGCGATGCCGTCCAGGTGACGATGACTGGCCGCTTCGAGGTGACGGCGCTCAAGCTGAGCCAGGAAGTGGTTGATCCTGAAGATGTGGGCATGCTCGAAGATTTGATTCTGGCAGCCTGTAAGGATGCGTTTGAGAAAGCGGTAGACGCGCAGCAGAAGATCATGTCCTCGATGACGGGCGGTATGAAACTGCCGCCGGGCATGGGCTTCTAACGGCGCGCGTTTTTTCGGGGAACCGCGAGCAGAAGAGCATACGATGCAAACAACGTCCGCATTGGTGACGGCGCTGATCGAAGAGCTGGCCAAGCTTCCTGGCATTGGCCCGAAGACGGCGCAACGACTCACCTTCTACATTCTTCGCAGTCCCGCCGAACAGGCGCGGCGACTGGCAGAGGCCATTACGCAGGTCAAGGAGAGCATTATCCAGTGCTCTGTCTGCTACAACCTGACCGAGACCGACCCCTGCCCCATCTGCGCCAACAGCCAGCGAGATCGCCAGATCATCTGTGTCGTCGAGGAGCCGCTGGACGTGCTGGCGCTCGAAAAGACTGGCGTCTTCAAGGGGCTATATCACGTCTTGCATGGCGCGCTTTCGCCCATCGAGGGCATCGGCCCGCGCGACTTGCGCATCGACGAGCTGGTAGCCCGGACGCGGGCGAACACGGACCCTAGCGCAAATGGCGACGATGAGCCGGTGAGCGAGGTGATTCTGGCGACCAACCCCAACTATGAGGGCGACTATACCGCCGCCTACATCGCGCCGCTGATCGCGCGGCCTGACCTCAAGGTGACGCGGCTGGCGCGCGGCCTGCCGATTGGCGGCGATCTGGAGTACGCGGATGAAGGCACGCTGAGTCGGGCGCTGGAGGGGCGGCGGGAACTCTAGCCTGGTGAAGATTGCGGGAATTTCGGCAAATCGCGGCGGAGGATGATGTTGAACACTGATGATACGCTGCATGCGCTGCGCGAACAGCGGCTGACGACGCTGGCTCTGGCCGACCAGATTAAGGAGGACCGCTGGCGCGAGCCGCTCCTGCCCGGGGATCGATCGTTGCACGATTTGCTGGCGCATATTCTCGGCTGGGATGAGTGGGCGGTTGGTGTCTTCGAGATCAGTCGGTTGCGCGCGTTGCCGCCCGTGCTGATCGATGCGCTGCGCGATGTGGACGCCTACAACGCCCGCGCCATGCGCCGTTACGCCAACATCACCCGCGACGATTTGATGTCCGCGCTCCAGGCCTCCCCGGACCGCGTGCTGGCCAGCGCGATTGGTCCCGGCGGCGAACACTGGCAGGACCGCCGCTTCCCGGAGCTTGCCCACGCGCGCACGCTGGACGCGCAGAAAGATGAGTCGGTCGTCACATCGCGCGGGCCGAGCGTTGGTGGGCTGCTCCGCGTGTTGCTGCGCCACGAGATGAGCCATAATCAGGAGATCAGCGCGGCTTTCGGCATCACGCCCGACCTGGAGCGCTTTCGTGATGATGACAGCGTCCCGGCGGCAGAGTGACCCGAAAGTCCCTGCGGCGTGGCGGCTTCCGGTCGGCAATAGCCCGAAAAGAAAGGACTATTGACGCCGGAGCCGAAATCGCATAAAATTGTACGTATGTTCTAGCATTTAGGACACCCGTAGACATCCGAGACATCCGGCGACAAATTCTCCCCAAGATCCCAAATTCGCTTCTTCCCCACTCGGGAAGAAGGTTGCGCCCGCCATCGCTGGAACCGGGCGAATGAAAGAGGAGCAAGGCATGCCTGCAGATCGCGGCAGCAATAGCGCTACCCCGGTGGCGTACGGCGCAAGCGCCAGCGAACGCGAGAAGTCGCTGGAGTTAACGGTCTCTCAGATCGAGCGCCGCTTTGGCAAAGGCGCCATCATGAAGCTCGGCGAGCACCGGGCGCACGTCAAAATCGAATCTATTCCAACCGGCTCGATCATGCTCGATCTGGCGCTCGGCATCGGCGGTGTCCCGCGCGGGCGCGTCACCGAGATCTATGGGCCGGAAAGCTCGGGCAAGACGACGCTCTGCCTGCATATCATCGCCAATGCGCAGCGGCGCGGCGGCATCTGCGCGATTATCGACGCGGAGCACGCGCTCGACCCCGGCTATGCCGAGCGGCTGGGCGTCAATGTCGCCGATCTGCTGATTTCGCAGCCAGATACCGGCGAGCAGGCGCTGGAGATCGTCGAGATGCTGGTGCGTAGCGGCGCGGTGGATGTGGTTGTGATCGACTCGGTGGCCGCGCTGGTGCCACGCGCCGAGATCGAGGGCGAGATGGGCGACTCGCATGTGGGCTTGCAGGCGCGGCTGATGAGCCAGGCGCTGCGCAAGTTGACCAGCGCCATCAACAACTCCAAAACGTCGGTGGTCTTCACCAACCAGTTGCGCGAGAAGATCGGCGTCATGTTCGGTTCACCGGAAACTACTCCCGGCGGGCGAGCGCTGAAGTTCTACTCCTCCATTCGGCTGGATATCCGCCGCATTGAGTCTATTAAGGTTGGTACCGAGGTGGTCGGCAGCCGGGCGCGGGTGAAGGTGGTCAAGAACAAGGTCGCGGCGCCTTTCCGCGTGGCCGAGTTCGACATCATGTTCAACGAGGGTATCTCGCGCGAGGGCGGCCTGATCGATGTTGGCCTGGAAATGGGCATCATCAAGAAGGCTGGCGCGTTCTTCTCGGTTGGCGATATCCGGCTGGGCCAGGGGCGCGAGAACGCCAAGGAGTACCTGCGCCAGAACACCGATGTCGCCGACGCCATCGAGGCGCAGATCCGCGCGGCGGTCGCCCCAGCGGTCGCACCCGAAGACGCGGACGACACTGCGGAGGATGAGGAGGTTTAACCTCATCCCCCGGCCCTCTCCCCTTAACCCCCCTCCCCTAAAGTGGGAGGGGGAACCAGAGGCAGACCCAGGCGCGCGTATCTCACGAGCCGATGCCGCGGATTTTCTGCTGCGCGCTGCCACCGAAGATACCTGGCTGCGCCAGTTGCCGATGAGCCGATGGTCAGCTATTGACGCGCAGGCTCGTCACGATTTCAGCAGCCGGGCGCGCTCATCGCGCAGCTTCTGGACGACCTGTTCCGACGACTCGCCGCCGAGCGCCATCTGCTTGAGCGAGGCCACCAGCCGCGCCCAGTCGCCCGCGCGTTGCTGAAAACGAGCGTCACGCTGCAACAGTTCCTCGAAGATATGCGTCTCGAGCTGGAGCCAGGTGGAACGGTCGCTACTATCCAGCCCGTTCTCGTTGTCCATCTCCCACTCGCTGTCCCGCGTGCCATCGTGGACGCGCACGACTAGCGGGTGAAACATCCGCTGCGCCGTCTCCTCCAACTGGGCGCGGTCGAGCGCGCTGGCGTCGAAGCTCAAGACGCCGGTGAGCGAGACATCCACCACCGGCTCCAATCCCGGCGCGGGCTGCTCGGGGACGCCGTGCTCGCGCGCCTTGCTCCGGCAGTAGCGCTCGAACGCCTCGTAGAGCGCGGCAGGGTCGCGCAGCCCCTCGACGTTGAACGGCAGCCGAAGAAATGGGCGGCGTGGATTGACGATGTGCTCGGCGGTGTGGGTCGGCTCGCCGTCTGGCCCATCGGTATCAATCCGCACGACGTAGTAGCCGCGCTCCCAGGCGCTTTCCTCCGCGCCCCAGGTCTCGGACGAGCCAGGATTATAGAGCCAGCCATCGACCTCATAGGGCTTGTGGACGTGGCCGAGGGCAATATAGTCCACCAGCCCGCGTAGCGGCTCGAAGTCACTGCGCTGGGGCAGGCCATGCAGCGTCGGCAGCATGCCCTCGACGCCGGTATGCAGCAGCAGCAACCGGTACTCGACGCCCGCGGCATCCTCCTCCTCGCGCGTGGCTGTCAGTTGTTCGGCCAGGCTCTTCATCACCCGTGCTGTGCTCGCGCCATACCAGGGCAGGCCGTAGACGCGCAGCTTGCCGCCCTTCAGGTCGATGTACGCGCCGCGCATCTCCTCCTGGTTCCACGGCTTCAGCTCTGGCGCGCCATCGCGGACGTAGGGGTTCAGCAGGATCAGCAGATTCTGCCAGCAGAGAAACTCGAGCCAGGAGACGCCATCGCGGTAATAGCTCCGGTCGTGGTTGCCCTCGATGGCAACGCATGGGATGCCCGCGTCGCGCAGCCGCTCTAGCCCCTCCTGCGCGTGCATCAGCGTGCGCGCATCGATTGCCCGTTTGTTGAAGAGGTCGCCCGCGATGACGAAGAGGTCAGCCTTGCGGGCAATGGCGTCATCCACAATGGCCCAGAAGGCGCGGGAAAAGTCGTTGAATCGCTCCTTCATCCCATATTGCTCGTAGCCCAGATGATTATCAGCGGTATGCACAAACAACGCCTGCATGGTATTTCTCGCATTCTCATAGTTCGGTTCAGATTGTGCGGCTTTGCAGAGTATACCCTCATCCATGATATCCGGCCCGGAGCGTTCCAAGCGGAAATTCATCGCCGGAAAGCTCTGATACTGGTTTCGCCTGGGACGTTGTCACTGGGACCACCGCCCCCTCCCCTAACCCCTCCCCCTTGCAGGGAGAGGGGGACCAGACCCAGAGAGCGCGTT
>JAICKD010000542.1 GCA_025928125.1 Ktedonobacterales bacterium | reverse complement strand
GCCTTCATCTGGCGGAATGCGACCTACCCTGTGCGCGTTATCGACATGTGGCGGCTTGCGACCCGCTGGTGGGAGCCAGGCGAGGCGGCGGATCGCACGTACTACCGTTGTGAGACCACCGACAATCAAATTTTCGAACTGTACTATGAAGCAACGCCCAGGGTCAGTATCCCAGACAACAAGCGCTGGATACTCAATGTCTGCCAGGACTAAATGACACGCGCTAACGGTTCAGGGTCGACAGATCCTCTGGCACACTCACTTCCGGGTATTCTGCCTCCTCGTTCGGATCAGCCACAGGAATATCCTCACCATCGGCGCGCTGCTCGTCGATGCCCTCCTGAGTTGCTGCAGCCTAGTGGCCGCCGACGCGAGTACTCGCAGTCATCTTTCAGTACCCTCAGTCGGGTCGTGGTGATTGGAACTGCGGTATCGCTATCCTTTCATCCAGGCCGCAAGTGCTTCATGGGCTGCTCGCCGCTTTGGGCCAGAGGTCGAACAAAAGGAGGGTCAAGTTGAGGTGCAAGGTCGCCACTTCTTCGTGACGCTGCCGGATCCTATTCGCCCCGAGTCAATCGGGCAACTTACGCTTTTCACGTATGATCAGGCGCAAGATAGTAGCGGCGCCGTGGTGCAGCATATAGCCCCAAATAGTTCGACCGCGGCATGAGGTGCGATGTCTGGGCGAGCTGACTCCTGCTCTGCATTTGCTCATTTGTGCTTGCGTTGCTGTCAACCCCATACATCCAGACGAGTTCGGACCTATGTGTTATCGCAAATACAAGAATGCTTGAAGCATGTCATTGATACTCTCGGGGGCTTGCAAATGGGGCCAATGGCCAAGGGTGGGGAAACGTTTGACTTGCAGGTCATGCGCCCATGGTTCCAGGTCGTCGGGCATCCACGGGCCGAGATAGGGATCGAGTTCGCCCCAGAACAGCAGAGTTGGCACGCCAATGACACGCATCGGGCTTACATACGCCAAGGTTTGAGGAAGTTGGCGGTAATATTCTAGCGCGGCACTGAGTGCTCCAGGGCGACTTATGGCGTCGATGTTGCGTTGGATATCCTCATCGGTAAGCCAGGCGCGCCCACGATCCGCCGCGCGAAAGGTGCGCCAGAGCAGGGCATAGCCGTCACGCTCAATCGCGCGCTCAGCGAAACCACGCCGTTGGAAAAAGGCGATATAGGCACTCCGCCGGAGTTGGCCAGGATGCTTCCACCCGCGGGTGAGCGTGATGGGGTGTGGCGCGTTGAGGATGGCGAGTTTGTGCACGACTTCCGGTTCACGTATACCAACGACCCAGGCAATGAAGCCGCCCCAATCATGCCCGACGATCGCTGCTCCACGTTGTCCCAGAGTATAAATCAACTCGCGTATATCGGTAGCCAGGGTCGCAACATCGTATCCCGATGGCGGTTTGTCGGAGAGGTTATACCCGCGTAGGTCAGGCGCGACGACGTGATAGTGGTCAGCGAGGGCAGGTAATTGAAAACGCCAAGAGACAAAGTGATCAGGAAAGCCGTGGAGCAAGAGCACCAAGGGCGCATCTGTTGGTCCCGCTTCCGCGATGTGCAAAGTAATCCCATTGACACGAACAAAACGTTCTGTCCATGGCGCATCGGCTTCAACGCCACGCATGAGAGGCGACTGCTCCATAGGATCACCCCGTGAGATCACTGTCTCTGCTGTTCCTGGGAACAGTAGAATGCGCACCGCTTCCGTGCTTCATCTATAATACTGCTCTACGTTATTCCTGACAGCGGCTGACGCTCCTTCTCCTATCGTATCCCGGTAAATCGTTGAACTGCCATGTTAGCTCAGTCAACTCAGTCACCAATCGCCCCACGTGAGGCGCAAGGAGTAGTCTTAGTATCTCAAACTGCTGGTATTCCTGGCGCTACCAGCTACCGGCGCTGGCGGCGGTCCGGCGGGTGGTGGCGCTGGATACACGCGGCTATAACCTCTCCGACAAACCCTCTAGCGGCTACGATCTGTCGACGCTGACCGCTGATGTGCGCGGGGTGATCGAGGCGCTGGGCGAGCGGCAGGCGGATATCGTCGGCCACGACTGGGGCGGGCTGATAGCGTGGACATTTGCGATGCGCGAGCCGGACTATCTGCGGCGGCTGGTGGTGTTGAACGCGCCGCACCCCGCGACGCTGACTCGCGAGTGGCGGCATCCCGGCCAGTTTCGCCGCAGCGCCTATGTCGGCTTCTTCCAGTTGCGCGGCATTGCCGAGAACAGCATTACCCGCGACAACTACAGCCAGCTCTGGCGCACCTTTCGGTCGGCGGATCGCGGACGTGCCTGGCTCACCGATGAGGATATCCAGCGGTTTGTGGATGCGATGGCGCGGCCCGGCGCGGTGACCGCTGCGCTCAGCTACTACCGCCAGCTTCTCCGCCACGGCGCCGCCCCCCTTTCTCCCGCGCGCGTGATTACCGCGCCATCGTTGCTTCTCTGGGGCGAGCTCGACCCCTATCTCGGCCCGTGGATGGCCGATGGCCTGGGACGCTGGGCGCCTGACCTGCGCGTGCGCCGCTTCTCGACGGTGGGCCACTGGCTCAACCAGCAGGCGCCAGTAGCCGTCAACGCCGAGCTACTAGCGTTCCTGGGAGAAGATGGGTCGTGATGCGCCATCATTTGCCGATGCAGAACTCGGCGAAGATGCGGTCGAGCAGGTCGGCGGTGGCCGTCTCGCCGGTAATCTCGCCCAGCGCATCGAGCGCGGCCCGCAGATCGATGGCCACGAAGTCGAGTGGCAGGCCGTTGGCCAGCGTCACCTCCGCCGCCTGAATATGTTCCAGACTGCGGCGCAGCGCATCCTTATGGCGCGCGCTGGAGACGAGTGCGTCGCCCGCCTGGGCCGTTCCGCCTAACGCCAGCGCCGCAAGCTGCCCTTCCAGCGCGGCCAGTCCGTCACCTGTGAGCGTTGACGTTGCGACCAGTGGCGCGCCGGGCCAGAGCGCCTGCGCCGCATCATCCGGTAGCTGACGTGGTAGGTCCGCCTTGTTGAGCACGAGAATTGCTGGCCGGGCAGACTCGTTCTCCGTCAGCGCATGGAGCTCCGCCGCCACTGACTCATCCAGCGCCATGAGTGGCTCCGAGCCATCGAGGACGAGCAGCAGCAGGTCGGCGGAACGCGCCGCCGCGCGCGACCGCTCGACGCCGATGCGCTCCACCGGATCATCGCTTGGCGTCAGCCCAGCGGTATCCACCAGG
>JAICKD010000454.1 GCA_025928125.1 Ktedonobacterales bacterium | reverse complement strand
GTCGATATTGTATGAGTCAATGCCGACGAGCACGGCGCCCGCGTCCCGTAAGTAGCTGGCCGCGTCTTCGGTCAGGTAGGGATGCCCCTCGAAGTACTGATCGGTGCGCCAGTGGCGATCCCATCCGGTATGCGCCAGCACCACTCTTCCTCGCACATCTATCGCGCCAAACGCTGTGTGGCTGATGGCGCGCTCGGCGCTGCCGGTGACCCGAACGAGCACGGCATCAAGGTTGGCAAGCCTTGCCAGGTCAAGTTCGGAGAGGTCGTGGCCGTCGGCGTAGCGGTGGAAGGGGCTATCGAGATAGGTACCGGTATTGGCGACCAGCTCGATCTTGCCAATCTGGAACTCCGTGCCATCGGCGTAGCTGGCGCGCGACTGCTCTCGACTGAGGAAGTCGCAGATGATGGGCGCTGGCAGTCCCTTATAGGTAACCATCCCGTCCTCGACGGTATGGCTCAGATCAATGTGGCGCTGGGTGGTCAGCGTCGCCGCATCAGCCGCAACCAGCCGGCGCTTGTGTGGCTCGACGATGATGCGCTTGTTGCTGATGTGGACGTTCCGCACCATGAGCAGGCGCAGATCGCGAATCAGGTAGTTGGCAAGCTCATCGTCCGCGATGTCGTCGCCAGGAATATCCAGACGGAAGCCCTCGCCTTGCAGCCCGCCACCGTTAGAGAACGTCACCGCGAAGTCGAACTCGACGCGTCTCTCGCTATGCTGGTCGTTTGCCATGTTTGCCCTCTATCTCTGCTGTGCGATGCAGTGTTTGGTGTTAGCCCGTTGCCAATACCACTATTGACAGGCAATGGCGAACGAATGTTACACTTCACGCGCCGAGACGACCACCGCCTCTCGCGCAACATCGAGATGGAAGGACAGGCAATGGCAGATGATATCCCAGCTGCACCGGAGCGAGTGACCACCGAGGAAGAGTTGCGCGCGGCTACTATTGGCGCGCTGCAACCGCACAACGGCACGGTGCTGATCGTGGACTACGATCCCGACTGGCCGCGCCAGTTTGCCGTGGAAGCGGCAAAGATGCGGGCGGCGCTGGGCGAGCGAGCGCTGCTGCTGGAGCACGTTGGCTCTACCTCGACGCCTGGACTTGCGGCCAAGCCCATTCTCGATATTCTGCTGGTCGTCGCGGATTCCGCCGATGAGCCGACATATGTCCCCGATTTAGAGCGGGCTGGATATGTGCTGCGCACCCGCGAGCCGGATTGGTTCGAGCACCGCGTCTTAAAGGGCGTTGATCCCGCCGTGAACCTACATGTGTTTTCTCCTGGCTGCCCGGAGACTGAGCGCATGTTGTTGATGCGTGACTGGCTCCGCACGCACGACGACGACCGCGCACTATACGAGCAGACCAAGCGCGAACTGGCGCAACGCACCTGGAAGTACGTGCAGAACTATGCCGATGCCAAGACAGCGGTTGTCGAGGCCATTCTAGCGCGTGCTGGCTCCCATAACTCTTCGACTCAGCCATAACACCTGCTCTGCGCTTAGCGTTAGGAGACGGGGGGCGCTTCCACCGGGCTGGGGTCGGCTTGTGGCGTTGCGCTGGTGGGTGAGCGCCTGAGACGAAGGCGCACCCTTCCCATGAAGGTCTGCTGGAAGCGGTGGTCACGCGCCTGGCCTATGACATCGCGCAGTTGATCGAGATGGCTGGCGTCGTGTCTGAGGCCGCTCAGAAACCGCGTCACTGGCCCCAGTTCTTTGGCGCCTGGGCGTGGAGAATAGGTGTTCGACAGATATGGAGCGTCGGGCCAAGTGTTGAGGCTGGACAGGCGCATGCGGCGGCTTTCGTCCAGGCGCGCCCGACACTGAGCAATCGTCGTCACGGTGGTCCACGGAACCTCGCTGCGGGAGCGACCGTGATATTCGACACCACGGGCCAGTTCCGCCGCAAGCATTGCCGATTCCTCGGATGAGGCTGTCATATGCACGATGATATGGCCAAGCGTCCAGGCGATACCCTCTTCTTCGGCGCTTGCGGCAGCCGGGTCGTTCGCCATAGGGTCAACAGGCACGAAGGTGACATCCGCATCGACGCAACGGCGCAGCATCTTCCTGACATCATCGATCAACGCATTGGTCAGGCGCTGGAGATCGGCTTTGGAGACGGTGTCCTCATTCTCAGGCAACTGAAACGTCATATGCCCCTTCTTCACGTCGGCTCATGGTGTGCGCTCGCGCTGCTGCCGCATCGTAATCCATCCTCGCCCATTGTACAGGCGGCGTCTACCGAGCGGTTGCCATTTGCCACGGATTCCACGATACTATATTGGAAGTGACCTCATTTTGTGAAGTATAGCAGAGTTTGCGCTCGACGCAACATGAGTTCCAGGGAAGGACAGGGGTTCTATGGCTGCGAATGTGGCGATTGCCTTGCTCATCCTCCGTCTCGTTGGCGGGTTGATTCTTGCCGCGCATGGTGTGCAGAAGCTCTTTGGCTGGTTCGGTGGCCCAGGGATGGCCAAATGGGAACAGGGATTGCAGGCCCAGGGATTCAAGCCAGCGCGATTTTGGGCGTACCTGAATATCCTGGGTGAAGTAGGCGGAGGCCTATCGCTGATATTCGGATTCCTGACGCCGCTCGGCGCGGCGGGCGGATTCGGCGCGATGTTCATGGCGATGGGCAAGGCGCACTGGAAGAACGGATTTTTCAATAGCAAGCGCGGCATCGAATTCACGCTTGCCGTTATGGCGATTGCGACCGCAGTTGGCCTCGCCGGGCCGGGAACGATCTCGCTGGATCAGCTCTTTGGCATCCTGCCCAATACTCTCTTGTTTATCATACTTGCGCTCATCGGGGTGCTGGTGGATATTGTCGGTCTGGTGATGACCCGCACTGCCCCATCCGCAGGTACGCCGTCGAGCGCGTCATCGTAGCGGCCTGGCCAGCGCCGCGCACGTTGCCTGGCTTGTCGCGCGGGGCGGTGTACGGTATACTGTTGCAGAGATTCGGCGCTTACCCACGTCGAACCTGCTGGAGGGATGGCAGAGCGGTCGAATGCGGTGGTCTTGAAAATCACTAGGCGGAAACGCCTCCTGGGTTCGAATCCCAGTCCCTCCGCCCATAATGCAGATACTAAGAGATACCATGAATGTTCGTTTCATGCCGAATGGCTAAAAAGACAACGAACATTCATAAGCTATCTGTCTCCTATTTCATCAGGCATCCGTGCATGCTTACTCCAGTTACATGGCGGACACGCAAATACAAGATTTTCGGGGTTATCACTTCCACCACGTGACAATGGGATGACATGGTCGAAGTGTCCATTATGGATGGATGCTAGGTGCTGATTGCAGTAGAAACACTTGCTGTCCTGCTTTTCGAAGATTGCTACGAGATCTGCATACGTGTGACCTCCTGGAGCCTTGTGTTTACGCGCTCTGTATCTATGACGATATCTAACCTGGATTTCGGGGTGGCGTCGTTGATACTCATGAATCTCCGCGATGCGCTTATCTCGATTACGCGCATAGTATTGCGCATTGTAGCTTACACGCTCCGCTGTGCGTGACTCTACCCACTTTGCGCGGCAGCTCTTGCAGCGTGATACCCTGCCGTCACTATGGCCTTTATCGACATGAAATGCATCTAGCGGTAATTCACGCTGGCAACCACTGCATTGTTTGACGGTCTTCATTGACATGTCCTCTTACCGCTGGCTTGTCATTGAGCGTTAAATATAGCATACGCGCGGTATTATTTCAACAGAAACGACAAAGGTAGAAAAGTCTAACTGGACAAACATCACCCGCTACGCTACAGTCCAGCATGGACGGCAGAATAACACCCGCAGCGCTGGC
>JAICKD010000122.1 GCA_025928125.1 Ktedonobacterales bacterium | reverse complement strand
GGGACGCCGCTCGACCAGGCGACGCTGGCGGCGACCGGCGCCGACGAGCACTGGCTGCTGACGGACACCGCTGGCGCGGTCGCGCGCTACTCGCTCTGGTGGAGCACGGCGCCCACCTATCAGCAGCATCGTGTTGGCCTGATTGGCCACTATGCCGCCGACGATACGCTGGCCGAGGCGCTGTTGCGGCATGCCTGCGACCGGCTGCGCCAGGCAGGCTGCACCATCGCCATTGGCCCGATGGATGGCAGCACCTATCACCGCTACCGGCTGGTCACCGAGCCAGGCGCCGACCCGCCGTTCTTCCTCGAACCGACCAATCCCGCAAGCTGGCCCGCGCACTTCACCGACAACGACTTCGCGCCGCTGGCGCAGTATTACTCCGCCGCGCAGGATCACCTCGAAGCCACCGACCCACGCATCCCGGAGATCGAAGAGCAGATGGAGGCGGCAGGCGTGCGTGTTCGCCCGCTCGATCCCGCCGCGTTCGAGCGCGACCTCCGCAGCGTCTACCCGGTCGTGGCCGCTGGCTTTGCCGAGAGCCTGCTTGCCAGCCCCATCGACGAAGAGGCGTTCGTCGCCCAGTATCGCCCGCTGGAGTCGCTGCTCGTCCCGGAGTTGGTGCAGATTGCCGAGACGGACGAGCGCGCCGTCGGCTTTCTGCTGGTCGTACCCGACTGGCTCCAGGCGCAACGCGGCGAGTTGATCGACACCGGCATCGCCAAGACGACCGCCGTCCTGCCAGACTATCAGCGGCAGGGGCTGAGCATACTTCTGGCCGCGCGGGCGATTGCGGCTGGTCGCGCGCTCGGCTACACCCGCGCCATCCATGCGCTGATACGCGAGGACAACGTCTCGCGCCGCCTCAGCGATGTCTATCACGGGCGCGTCATCCGGCGCTACACGCTCTACGCGAAGGAACTGGGGGGCGCATCATGAGCGCGACATCTACGACAACTATTACATACACGACTGGCAATCTCGCCGACATCCTGCGCGAACAGGCGCGGCTTCGGCCTGACCAGCCCGCCATCATCGACACCCATCGCGGCCAGACGCGCGTTACCACCTTCGCGGCGCTGGAGCGGCGTGTGGGGCAGGCGGCGGCGTTGCTGTGGCAGGCAGGGCTGCGTCCCGGCGATACCGTGCTGGCGCTTCAGCCGATGTCGCTCGAGCTATATGTCGCGCTGATCGCCATCTTCCGCTCCGGGCTGACAGCCATGTTCGTGGACCCCTCGGTGGGCATGGAACAGGTGGAGCGCTGCTGCGCGCTGGCCCATCCACAGGCGTTCATCGGCAGCGTCCGCGCGCACCTGCTACGGCTGCTCGCGCCCTCGGTGGGCCGCATCCCGCGCAAGTTCGTCATCGGCGCGCGTTTCATGCCCGGAGCCATCCCCTGGAGCCGGGCCGACCAGCTCGCGCCACGTGAGGAGATCGTTGCCTGCGCGCCTGACGCGCCCGCGCTGCTCACCTTCACCAGCGGCAGCACCGGCCAGCCCAAGGCAATGCTGCGGACGCACAGCTTCCTGCTGGCGCAGCACGACGTATTGCGGCGCAACTTCGCCGCCAACACCGATAGCGACGCGGGTGGCAACGTCAGCATGACCGCGCTGCCCGTCTTCGTGCTGGCCGACCTCGCCTCCGGGGCGACCAGTCTCATCCCACCGGGCAATCTGCGCAAACCGGGCGCGATAGACCCCGCGCCAGTGGTGGCCGATATGCTGCGTTACCAGCCGCGCCGCGCCGGAGCCTCGCCCGCCTTCTGGGAGCGCATCGCCGCCCACTGCCAGCAACACCACATCACGCTTCCCTCGCTGGAGGCCATCTATACCGGTGGCGCGCCGGTCTTCCCACGTCTGCTCGACGCCCTGCGCGCCTGCGCGCCTCAGGCGCGGATCGTCGCCATCTACGGCTCGACCGAGGCCGAACCCATCGCGCATATCGCCCGCGACGCCATCCTGCCGGAAGATAGCGCGGCGATGCAGTCCGGCGCGGGACTGCTGGCGGGTGTGCCAGTCCCCGAAATCTCCCTGCGCATCCTGCCCGACCGCTGGGGAACGCCACTTGGCCCCTACGCGCCCGACGAGTTCGAGCGCGCATCGCTGCCAGCGGGCCAACCGGGCGAGATCGTCGTCAGCGGCGCGCACATCGGCGCCGGGTATGTCGGCGGCGTCGGCGACACCGAGACGAAGATTCGCGTCGGCGACACAATCTGGCACCGGACGGGCGACGCGGGCTATCTGGACGCGCACGGACGGCTCTGGCTGCTAGGCCGCTGCTTCGCCCGCATCGAAGATACACGCGGTACGGTCTATCCGTTTGCCGTCGAAGCGGCGGTCTCGGCGCATCCAGCGGTCCGGCGCAGCGCTATGGTGGCGTGGCGGGGGCAGCGGCTCTTGCTGATCGAGCCAGCCTACCCGCTCTATGACGGCGAGCTTGATACACTGCGACAATCACTCGCCTGGGCGCATCTCGACGCGGTGCGGGTCGTGCCGCGCGTCCCTGTGGACCGCCGCCACAACGCCAAAGTAGACTATCCCGCGCTGATGAAGCTGCTGGAGCGAATGGGCTGAGGACAACCTCGATGGCATGGAGGTCTGGGGAGTCGCCCGCTGGAACCAGCTTGATGTAACACTTGTTACTATAACAGCGGCTCTGTGCGATATCGCCTCATGAAGACGCCGCTGTACCATGATGACAACCTGCTCTTGGCAGTCGCAAACTTGGGGAATCGGAATGCCTGATAAAGCGAACACCGAACTGATCGCCGACGTCCGCACAGAACTGGCGCGGGTGGCTGATCCCGCGAAGGCGCCCGCGATGCAGGCGTATATGAAGTCGGCGATGCCGTATCTGGGTATACCAGCCCCAGCATTGCGCCAGGTCTGCCGCGCCGTCTTTGCCGCGCACTCGCTCGCCAGCTTCGACGAGTGGCGCGCGACCGCCCTTGCCCTCTGGCGCGAGGCCCGCTACCGCGAGGAGCGCTACGTTGCCATCGGCCTGACCGGCGACCGCCACTATCGCAGCTATCAGCGGCTCGACGCCCTGCCGATCTACGAGGAGATGATCGTCACTGGCGCGTGGTGGGACTACGTGGATGATCTCGCGACCCACCGTATCGGCCCGCTGCTCGCCCTCCATCCCGACCCGATGCGCGCGACGATGCTGGCCTGGAGCCGCGACGCCAATCTCTGGAAGCGCCGCACCGCGATTCTCAGCCAGTTGAGCTTCAAGGCCGCGACCGACGCAGACCTGCTCTACGCCTGCATCGCGCCAAATCTGAGTGACAAAGACTTCTTCATCCGCAAGGCCATCGGCTGGGCGCTGCGCGAGTACGCCAAGACGTACCCCGACGCCGTCCGCCGCTACGTGATCGAGCATGAGGTGACCCTCAGCCCGCTGAGCCGCCGTGAGGCCACCAAACACCTGGCATGAGGTATACATAGAGACATACATGGACGTTGTCCCGGACCCGTATGTAACAAGGAGATCGCTCGTGCAAGATTCACTCGCGTTGTTCTGGAAGCGCCTGCTGGCGTTCGCGCTGGACTACATTATCATCAGCGCGTATCTCGTCGTGCTGGTGATCGTCGGCGTGGTAGTCGCGCGCACCCCCGCTGGTCCGGGGTTCCGCGCGCTCTTCGACGACCCGAACTCCGCCGAGGCGACCGCGTTTCTGCTGCTCGTCGTGCCGGTGCTGCTCTACTTCGCCATCTTCGAGTCCTCCCGCTGGCAGGCGACCTGGGGCAAGCGCGTGCTAGGCTTGCGCGCCGTGACCACCAGCGGCGCGCGTGCTGGCTTCTTCCGCGCGCTCTGGCGCAACGCGCTGAAACTGCTTCCGTGGGAGCTAACCCACGCCTGCCTGTGGCGGATTCCCGGCTGGCCCTTCGATCCACAGACCCCGCCACTCTGGATAAACATCGGGTTGATTCTCGTCTGGGTGATTGTCGTGGTCTATGTCGTCAGCCTCCTATTCAGCCATACCGGGCGGACTCTCTACGATCATCTGGCTGGCATGCGGATTGCGTTGGCCAAGTCCATTGCGGCGCCAGATGATAAACGAATAGAATAACGCATACCAATTGTGGTGAGGTTTTGGCGCAGACCATCTCCCCCTAGCCCTGGACCTCACCCCCGGCCCCTCTCCCCGTGGGAGAGGGGAGCCAGAAGGTACAGGCGCTCTGACTCTGGCTCTGGTCCCCCCTCCCTTTTAGGGGGCTGGCGCGCAAGGCGAGAGCCTCGAAGCGCGCGTCAAGCGCGCGCAGCGCCAGCGGCCCGCAGGGCGGGGGTTAGGGGGAGAGGGCCGTGGCCACAGGGACAACATAACTGATAGAGTGTCACACCTCTCAAGCCCACAAGGAGACGCACATGCGCGCGAATCAGGTGGGTACCCCGACGCCGCCATGCGTGGAAAATGGCCTCTGGACACCGCTGCCGGTCCCCCCGCCATCGGGTCGCTTGAAGGCGTATACGCTCCGCCTCAAGGACGCGCATCGGCGGGAGGCGCGGCGCATCAAGGCGGCGGGCGCGATGACGTTTCATATGGTCGGCTGCACCGGCTGTTTCAACGACCATATGCCCCAGCACTCGGTGGCGCGTGTCATGGCGGCGCAGGTGCGCGAGCGCGGAACGGTCGGCTGTGATGACCCGATGATCCGGCGCGCCTCGTTCCTCTACCATCTCGGTGATGTGGTCTACAAGGACGAGAACACGCTGGACGAGGAGCGCGACGACCAGCGTGAGATGTATAACAGCCAGTTTTACCAGCCCTACACTGGCTACAAGCGCCGTATCTTTGCCATAGCGGGCAACCACGATGGCAAGCAGACGCATGAAAAATCCACCTCAGCGATCCACCACTTCCTGCTCAATTTCTGCTCCAAACGGAGCGGGCGCACATTCGACAATCAGACCGACGGGCGGTGCGCGATGCGCCAGCCCTACCCCTACTGGCGACTCTCGACGCCACAGGCGTACATTCTTGGGCTGTACAGCAACATCGCGAACGGCGGCATCCTCGACAATCCGGCGGCGCCCGAGGCCCAGCCGCAGTATCGCTGGCTGGTGCGCCAACTCGCCGCGCTGAAGCGCCGCAACGCCCGCCGCGAACAGCCACGGCCGATCTTGCTGGCGGTGCATTGTCCGCCCTTCTCCGGCGCCAGCAACTTCGCCCAGCGCGGCGACCCGACGCTTGGGCCGTCGCACGCGATACACACACGCCCGCTCGCGGCGGTGCTGCGGCAGGCGTTCGACGAAAGCGGCCAGCGCCCAGACGCCGTCTTCTCCGCCCACGCGCATCTCTATCAGCGGCTGACGTATCATTTTGCCGATGGCTGGGAACTGCCGTATATCGTCGCGGGCAGCGGCGGCCACGGACCCGTGGAGTCGCTCTGGGAGAAATGCGGGAAGGGGCGCGCGCCACGCAGGAGGCCGCCATTCGACGCGGTACTGCCGCCGGGGATGACGCTGCCGGCGGGCGAGGCCGCGCGCGTTGTGGCGTATAACGATACCTCGTTTGGATTTCTGCGTATTACCATCAGCGGAAATATCCTGTTGGGCGAGTTCATTACCACCGACGGCAATGGCGGCCATGTCATCTCGCTCGCGGACAGCTTTCGCCTCGATCTGGCGGCTCACCGGCTCGTCTGAACCGTCACGATGGCAGCGCCACCGGATAGAAAAAAAGAGGGTGAATCGGTGATAGCGCTCACGGCGGGTGATTTTCTGCTCCGCCTGTTCGTCGCGGCGTTGCTCGGCCTCCTCGTCGGCCTGGAACGCGAATACCGCAGCGACTCGCCACGCGCGGCGGGGATGCGCACGCTGGCGCTGGTCTCGATGGGGTCGGCGTTGTTCACGATCCTCTCCGCCTATGGATTCGTCGCCTTCACCAGCGCGCTCTATGCCCGGACCGATCCCTCGCGCATCGCCGCGCAGATCGTCACCGGCATCGGCTTCCTCGGCGCGGGCGCGATTCTCCTGCATAAGCAGATGGTGCGCGGGCTGACCACCGCCGCCGCCGTCTGGGCCATCGCGGCGGTGGGGATGGCCAGTGGCCTTGGGCTATTCGTGGAGGCCGCTGGGGCGACGGTGCTGGCGCTGGCCGTCCTCGAACTGCTCCGGCCGGTGGAGGCGCGACTCTTTCCGCATCACCAGCAGAGCCGGATTCGCCTCAGAGTGAATCCAACAGGTGACAAAAGCGACCCGCTGGAACCGATTCGGACGATCTATCGCGAACTCCATCTGGTCCCGCGGAAAGTCACTGTCGTCGAGAGCGAGCGCGGCGCCATGATCGAGCTTCACTTTGCGCGCCACCGGGCGGACGATTTGACCGCGCTTGTTCAGCGGCTGCGTGCGCTGCCCCAGGTCACGGCGATCCGCACTGAGATCCTCCTGCCCGATGAGGGCAAACAGCCGCCCCCGTTCACCCGCCGCTCATCGTGAGGCGCGCCGCGTAGTGCCGATGGCGAACATTGGTGGCAGGCTACCGCGCCGCAGGCTGAGAGCTATGCGGCTAATCCCGCAGTGAGCGTATCTGTTCAATAGGCGAAAGGATACGCGACGGATGGGATTAGCCGCGGCATTCATGCCGCGAAGTTGGATTATCTCTAACCTACGCCAAATCGCCACTGCCTCTGGTTCCCCCTCCCTTTTAGGGGAGGGGGTTAGGGGGAGAGGGCGGTGGCCCCAGTGGCGCCAGCGCATGCGTCAGCCAGTCAACTGTACCGTCGCCGCACTTGGCAACCAGCCAGACTACATGTATACTCTGCGTATGTCGATGCTCAACGATTTCCTCAGCCAGATGCGGCGCATCCACGTGAGCGGGCTTGCCACGGACGAACGCAGCTACTACCCTGCGCTCGCCGCCCTGTTTGATGCCGTCGGCGCGACCCTCTTGCCCAGGGTCGTCGCGATTCACGATGTCGCCAGCCGGGGCGCGGGCCACCCGGACTATGTGCTTCAGGCCGACACCACCCACGATACTCGCGCGGCCATCGAGGCAAAGCCCGCCTCCTATGCGCTGGATGACATCATTGCCAGCGCCCAGGTGCGGCAATACGCGAATCACTATGGCCTCTGCCTGGTGACGAACCTGCGCGAGTTCGCGCTGGTATCACCTGGCCGCGCCGGAAACGTCGCCGAGATCATGCGCTACTCCCTGGCGACGAGCGAGGCGGAATTCTGGAACGCCTCACCGGTTGCGCTGAATCGCAGGCACGAGCAGGGCATCGCCGACTTTCTGGTGACGGTCTTTACCTGGGACGCGGAGATTACCCGCCCCAAGGATCTGGCCGAGGCGTTGGCCCGCTACGCCCGCGAGGCGCTGCGGCGGCTCGAACACCAGCCCACCGACCAGCTTGCCGCGCTCCGGCTCGCGCTCAAGGAGGCGCTCGGTCTCCACTTCACCGATGAGCAGGGCGAGCATTTCTTCCGTTCCTCGCTCGTGCAGACGCTCTTCTATGGGCTGTTTAGCGCCTGGGTCGTCTTCCGCCGCAACGATGGCCGCAATGATGCGGGCGGCGACGAGTTCTCCTGGCGCGCGGCGGGCGATTACCTGCGCCTGCCGGTCATGCGCGAACTCTTCGAGCGGATCGCCATCGGCAACCAACTGGAGATGCTGGATATCCGCAAGCCGCTCGAATGGGCGGAGGCGACGCTGCGCCGGACGCAATGGGAGCCATTCGCGGCGTCGTTCGCGCATGGCGATGCCGTCAACTATTTCTATGAGCCATTCCTCGAAGCCTACGACCCTACGCTCCGCGAGCAGCTGGGCGTCTGGTACACCCCCCGCGAGATCATCACCTATCAGGTG
>JAICKD010000652.1 GCA_025928125.1 Ktedonobacterales bacterium | reverse complement strand
GGCGTCCACGACGCTTGGGATTGAACGCCGTACGGATGTAGCCAGGCGAGACGACCGAGACGGAGACGCCGCTGCTGTGAATCTGGCGTCGCAGCGAGAGCGCGAAACCACGCAGGCCAAATTTGGTCGCGCTATACATCGGGTCGGTGGCGATATTGCCCGCGACGGAGGCGACGCAGATGATGGCGCCGCTGCGGCGGCTCAGCATCGCTGGCAGCAGCAGTCGTGTCAGCAGGGCGGCGCCGGTGAGGTTGGTATCGAGCATCTTTGCGACGCTCTCTGGGGCGATCTGAGCGAAGGGACCGCGCAAATGAATGCCCGCATTGTTGATGAGGATATCCACCTGGCTATAGACGGCCTCAGCGGCGCTGGCCAGCCGCTCGACGCTGGCGAGGTCGGAGATGTCGGCCTCGATGGCGCTGGCCTGTCCGCCCGCTGCTGTGATGGCCGCGACCTGCTCGGCAAGGAGATCAGCCCGTCGCGCGGCGAGGATAACCCGCGCGCCGCGCCGCGCCAACTCGCGCGCGGTCTCAGCGCCGATGCCGGAGCTAGCTCCCGTCACCAGCGCTACGGCTCCTGCGATCTTCACTGTCGTTCGCCTCCCCTTCTTAACTGGAAGGTTCTCAGGTATGTGGTGATGGCACAGTCCTTGAGCGGCAGTGGCAGAATACGCTTGCGCGCGTCATGCGCCAGCGCCCGATGCTAATACCAGCCGGAATCCATAATACGACTCCCGTCTACTCGGGTAGGTTCGAGTGCGCTTGGCCGCGCGCACTTCGTCGGCGTCGTCCAGCCAGGAGCCACCGCGCAGCACACGCCACTCAACGCGAGCGGCCTGCATGCTTTCTCGCCCATCATCTCCCCGGTAAGGATACGGCGCGTACAAACTGCTGGTCCACTCGCTGACGTTACCAGCCATGTCTTCGACACCGTAGGCGCTGGCGCCACTGGGGCGCATGAATGCGGCGCGGAAGGCGCCAACGGCGGTGTTTCCAGGTTTGTTGCGCTCCTGAGAGTTACAACGCCGCTTGTCGAACGCGTCACCCCACGGATAGCGGCGACTCACACTCGCTTGCGGATCCCAGCGCGCCGCTTTCTCCCACTCGGCCTCGGTGGGCAAGCGCCACCCGCGAAGGTTGGTGACGCTGACAAGCCATATGATGTACTGCTGCGCGTCATCCCAGTTGATATCGCTAACTGGGCGATCCGGCGCTTCCTGTACATCGAGTTCCCAATAGTGGCCCGGCGGCGCTTTGCAGAATCCACTGCGTACAGCAAGGTCGTATTCGGCGAGGGTGACGGGATACTGGGCGATGGCGAACTCGTCCACATACACCCAGTGCATCGGCGTCTCATCTTTGTCCGCATGTATATCACGCGATGGGTCACTACCCATCAGGAAGCGACCGGCCGGGATTGTGATGAGCGGAGGAAGGTAGGCAGGCGCGCCAGTTATGTTGAAGCCACGATAGCCAAGTGTGGCGAGGCGCGCCGGAACAGCGGGAGGTGGAAAGGTCGAAGGGGGATACTGGACAGGAGTGGAAGGGATAGCAGGCGGCGCAGCTTTTAGCGCAGGCTGACTCAGCATCGCAAGCCCAAGCGCATGTAGCAAGCCGTCGCGGGCTGAGTCATAGCCGCGCGTGGCGTCGTAGCGATGGAGCGGGGCCCACAGTGGCGGGATAGCAGCCTCATCGCAGGGCGTCGCCACAACTGGAATAGCGCCCTGCATCCGCCCGCCGCGAACCTGGTTCAGCGCAGCATTGACCTCCGCTTGCACCCATTCTGAGCGCAGGGCTTCGGGCGTCATGACCAGCACGAGCCATTGTCGCCCAGTCAGCCCCTCGTTGATCTTCTTGACGAAGTCGTCTGACGTGATGCGCTGATTGTCGACCCACACGTCCGCGCCGACGGCTTCCAGGTCAGCGACCAGGCGGTCCGTAAACGCATCCTCGTCTGGACTGTGATGATGTGAGACGAACACCCGCACCCGATCTGCCATCGCCTGACCTCTCATCCCCTTCGTCTCTATCCACCTGACAAACAGTATAGCGCACAGGACGAGCGCTGGCGGCGATATCTATAAGCTGCCATACTGCGACAGCGCGCATGGAACGGCGGGACGACCAGGCAAACGATGGGAGGCAGCGTCGCGCCGACGACCTGCGCTACATCGTGCGGCTGGTGGGGCAGGTAGCGTCAGTGAGTGTGGAGACGACGCGGCTGGCGCGGGCGCCGACGGCGTAGGAGCTGAAGAGCAAGCTGCGCGTTTACCCTCAACCACGTTCCCTTGCCCTCGCTAGCGGCCAATCCCGGCGGTGTGGGCGCCGTCTATCGGCACGGCAATGCCGCTGAGGAAGGCCGCGTCGTCGGAGGCGAGGAACGCGGCGACGGCGGCGACATCCTCTGGCTGGCCCAGGCGCCCCAGCGGGACCATCCGGCGCAACCGCTCCATCCCGCGTTCTGGATTGCCTGCGACCATCGCATCCACCATCGGCGTGTTTGTCCAGACGGGGCAGAGCGCGTTGGCGCGGATATTGTAGCGCGCGCCCTCCAGCGCGATGGTCTTGACGAGCTGGATCACCGCCGCCTTCGAGGGGCCATAGGCGCCGAGGTTCGGCGTTCCCTCCATTCCTGCAACCGAGGCGGTGGCGATGATGCAGCCGCCATGATCCTGCATCGCGCGG
>JAICKD010000306.1 GCA_025928125.1 Ktedonobacterales bacterium | reverse complement strand
GCTCGACCAGGGATACATCGAGCTTCTGGCGATTGCCGATGAGCAGGTCGTCTCGCCAACGGTGCGCGAGCGGATCGAGACGGCGCCCGGCTGGATTGGATTTGCGCTTCAATCGGCCGATATCGCTGCGGAAGCCGACGCCATGCGGGCGCGAGGAGCCGACGTGCGCGGGCCAAAGCCAGGCAGACTGGTCGCGCCAGATGGAAACGTGCGCTCGTGGCAGACGGTAACCGTGGGTAGCGACGATCTTTTCAGCGCCGCTGAGCCAATCCCGTTTCTGATTCAGCACGGCACCAGCGGCGCACAGCGCCAACGGGAACTGGCAGGTGCGGATCCCATTTCGCCCCACCCAAATGGCGCGCAACGGCTGCAATCGGTAGTCCTGGCAGTTGCTAACTTGGTGGAAGCTGAGCGAACTTTTGAGGGAACCTATGGGCTGACTCCGTCCGAACCTGTGAAGGTTGATCCATTCGTCCATGCTATGCTCACTCTGAATCTGCCCGCTAATGACGACCGTATCATACTGGCAGAGCCGCTTGGCGCTGGTCTTGTCCAAGACCGGTTCACAAAAGCTGGAGAGGGCATATGCTATGTGACCGTTACAGTTGCCGATCTCGCCGCTACCCGCGACTTTCTCAAGCAGGATAACGTTCCTTATGAGCCATGGGAAGACGGCCTGCTAATTCCTGCGACATTGGCAGGCGGGGCGCCACTGGCATTCGTCGAAGACAAATCAAACGGAGATTAGCGTAGCATGAAAGCATCGGTACAACGAGTCGCGGATGCGTTGGAGCAGTTGGGCATCAACGTAGAGATAACCGAGTTCGCGGAGAGTACGCGCACGGCCGAGGAGGCAGCAGCGGCAGTCAACAGCACCCTTGGCCAGATCGTCAAGTCGCTGGTGTTTCTTGCGGGAGAGCAGCCCGTGCTGGCGCTGGTCTCGGGGACGAACCGTGTGGATACCGAAAAACTGGCAGCAGTGGCTGGCGGGACAATCAAACGGGCCAACGCCGACATCGTCCGCGAGGCAACGGGATTCTCTATCGGTGGGGTTCCCCCAGTAGGCCACACAACGCCGCTGCCAACCTACCTCGACCGCGACCTGCTCCAATATCAGGTTGTCTGGGCGGCGGCTGGCACGCCAAACGCCGTCTTCCCCATCGCTCCCGATGAGCTTCAGCGCATTACGAATGCGACGGTTGTCGATCTGGCAGCGGCAAGCTAACTGCTTTACATTAAGGGCATCAGCCGTCATTCCAGGCATGATGAACATGCCCGACGGCGCCATCATCGCCACAAGTATCACCTGCCAACCGACGAGAAACACCAGCGCGGCTACCGCCCAGGGCAGCTCACTCTCCTCCTGCGGATAAAGGCTCGATGGTCCAGTGTTGGCCTGGGACGACGAGTGAGTATAGACGGGGAAAGTCGGCGCTAACAGAGGGTCAGGGAGGTCAGGAGTCGGCATTAAAGGTGGATTGGGGTAATGAAAAACCTCGCCCATACGAGGCGAGGTGATGAAGCGAAATGTGGCGTGCCCGAGAGGACTCGAACCTCCGATCTCTGGCTCCGCAGGCCAGCGCTCTATCCACTGAGCTACGGGCACGTGTCGGGACATCACCGCAAGCGACGCCCACGACCGACAGCTTATCATCTGACTCAGCAAAAGTCAAACGTCATGCGCTGTGCAAGCAAAACGGCCGTGTATCAGATCATCCCACACAGGTAGCCTTGCTCACCATTTGTAGGCGCTGATGGTCTGCCACTCATCTTGCGTCGTGGTCTGCCACTCGTAGAATCCGACCCCGATACAGCCGATCTCGTGCGCCGTGCGCAGATCAGTGGTTATCTCGGCGGAAGTGGGAGCGTCCTTCCATCCAGTAAACGCCGCCGTATACATATCGTACGTCTGGCCGGTTTCCTCGACCGGCAGCGGCGTGCCTCCCGCGATGCTCATGGCCGCGCGAATCGTCTGAATCGAGACGCTGACAAAGCGCTCTACCGCGTCATTGCTGTACGCGTGATTTTTGCGGCTGTGCCAGTAGTCCATGGGCGCGATGACGTTGAAGCTGGCCGCGATGGCGGCGTAAGGATAGCCGGGACGCGCATAGGGATGAAAAACCGAGGCGACGAAGAGCACATCGGGGCCGAGTATTGCGCGCGCAAGCTGACCATACATGTAGATGCTGCCGCTGTCGGTCACCTCCTCAATGTCCATCAGCAGGCCATCGGCGCGATCACCACCCGGCGTGCGGTAGTTGGCAACCAGCTCGGTCAACCGCGCATCGTCGCCGATGTTATCGAGATTCGTGTATATCCATGCGATCACGGTCAGACCAGCCTGATGGGCAACGGGAATTAGACGATTGAGCGAGTCTTGCGCATAGAAGCCATAGCGAGTAATGGCGACCTCCGTATAGATGTGGGTGATGCCCGCTTTCTTGGCCGCCTGCACCAGCGCATCGACATCGGAATGATGCACAAGATAGTTCGTGGCATACATCCCCTTGCCTGCCATCGGCACCCAGATGGGCTTTCCGTTGACCTGCTCCGTCGCGGGATTGGGCTGATCCATTCGGACGTCGCCACCCCATATCCAGCCGTTTCCCTGCGCGGTCGCAATGTTGTACCACGGGTTGCCATGCGCATCGGTTGCCCATGCGGAGAATACCAGATCCGTCCCTGGCGTGAGATTTGCCAGCGGCATCGAGTGCGTGTCAACTTTGGCGTACACAGTCGCGGGAAGCGTCACCGTCGCATGGCCAGCCAGCGGAAACGGTCCATGCTGCGGGGTCAGCGGATTTGCCTCGGCGATGGGCAAACCGGGATAGCTGCACCCATTGTCGGCAACGCCAGCGGGGAAGGTAGCCGAGACGACATTGGAGGGTATATAGCCTTCGATGCCGCTCCAAAACGAGACGTGCGCCCATTGCGCCGCGCCGACAGTCACCTGCCCGAGCGATTTGACCTCCGTCCCAGGCAGAAGCTGCGTCAGGAGCGTCGAGTGGGTGTCAGCGCTAGCATAGACGGGTGTGCACGGCTTCTGCGCGTACAGCGAGGCGCTGGCTGCCGCACGTGCCGTATAGCTGGTCGGCGTCATCACCAACCAGCTTGCTACTCCAACTAGCACGAGCAAAACAGCCCGACACAATACCGTGAATTTGCTCGACGGGAGAGGCGATGTATCGGCGCGCCTTGAATTCAACCCGACACCTCATTCATGTATCAACTATCCGCAGTCTCCGCAATGCTACTGGAAACCATCCTCAAGCCCGCCTCTTACTGCGCCACCGGCACATCCGCCAATTGCATCGAGATAACACGCGAGACACTATTTTCGCCCATCGAGATGCCATAGATCGCTTTGGCATAGGTCATCGTCACACGGTTATGGGTGACGACGATAAACTGCGTCTGCTCGGCAAGTGACTGTAGGATGTCACAGAAGCGCACAACATTCGCCTCATCCAGCGCCGCGTCCACCTCATCCAGCAGACAGAATGGCGGAGGGTTCGTTTCGAGCAGGGCGAACAAGAGCGCGACCGAGACCATGGCGCGCTCTCCGCCCGAAAGCAGCGAGAGATCCTGAACCCGTTTGCCTGGAATCTGCACATAGACCTCCACGCCACCGAAGCCCGGACGTTTCGGCGCCACATATTCCTCGGCGTCTTCGTCGTCCTCGCTCAGGTCGCGCCGGGGAGCCGTCAACTCCAACCGCGCCGCGCCACCATGGAAGAGCGCAGTGAAATGGCGTTGGAACCGCTCGTTGACGATCTGAAACGTTTCCTCGAACTGTCGCCGCATCGTCGCGTCCAATTCGGTGATGATACCGCGCAGGTTGGTGGACGCCTGTTCCATATCGCGCACCTGGCTGGTCAGGAAGTCGTAGCGTGTCTTCAATTCTTCATAAGCCTGCGGCGCGTCGGGATCATACCCGCCGAGATTCTTGATCCGCGACCGCAGCTGGTCAATCTGGCGACGCAGCTTGGTCATCTCATCCGCAGTCAACACATCGGAATCATCGCTCTGGCCACTCAGCAGCGCATCCACTAAGATTTGTGGATCGGCGCCTTCTTCGTCCTCATCCGAGGCGAGGTCTTCGCGCATCTGCTGGGCCAACGTCTCGATGGCGTCGCGCGCGCGTTGCGCCTCCACGATACTGCGCCGATACTCCACCTCGAGCCGTGCCAGATCCTGCCGCTCGGCGCTCTGTCCGCGTTCCAGATCGAGCGCCTGCTGCTCCAGCTCGCTCTGCCGCGCATCCGAGACGCGCAGTTCCTCGCCGAGCGACTGCACACGCTCGCGCGTCACAGAAATCGTGGACTCTTGCGTCTCAATCCACGCGAATAGTTCCGCGTGCTGCGTGGTGAGCGCCTGCATCCGGGTGTTGCGGCGGGCAAGCTGCGTTTCTTGTTCGCGTACCTGGCCATGGACCTGTTCTGTCCGCTGGCCCAACACACGGACCTCCTGCTGCTGGAGCGCCAGGGTCGTTCGCATCTGCGTCAGCTCATCCTGTTGCGCCCGGTTGCGCTCCGTCAGATCATCCATCGCGCCCTGGATGTCTTCGATGAGTTCAGTGGCCTCTTTCTGCGCGCGCTCCTGCTCGGCGACGCGCTCGATGGTGGCCGCGATCTCCTGCTCGATGCCCGTCACCTCGGCGGCCAGTTGATCGGCGACCGACTGGCCGACATGTGCCTCACTCTGGGTACGCTCGAACTCGCGCTGCAAGGCGGTCACTCCGCGCGCAAGCTCCTGCGCGGCCTCCTCGGCACGCTGGATATCGACACCAAGTTGCTCGTGACGCTGTTTACGCTCCTGCTGGCTGGCTAACGCGCGCTCATACTCGTTGCGTGTCTCCTCCACCAGGGCAGCCAGCCGTTCAATTTCCGCGGGAAGCTGGCGCAGTTCTCGTTCTCGACCAAGCTGGCTCGCCTCGTGTCCGCCTCCCGATGCGCGCGATCCTCCACGTAGCCAGCCTTTCGGATGCACAGCCTCGCCATCGAGCGTCACGAGCGGTACGGACGGCGCCGGCTCGCCCCAGTGAGCAGCGATCACCGCGAGGTCGCGCACAATGTAGGCGCTTCTGAGCGCGCGCGCCAGCACCGCGCGATGTTCCGGTGCGCATTGCATGGCGTCATGGGCGAAACCGAAGAACCGCTCGCCATCTGCCTGCGGCACATCTGGCGCCGCCGCCTCCT